>JBHLNR010000045.1:0-22257 GCA_048941385.1 Promethearchaeota archaeon | reverse complement strand
TGTTTAGATATATCGTAATATACTAAACCCTCGGTAACTTGTTGTTGGTGCCACATAGAGGCTTGATCCCAGGTATCCACAGGATCATTCTTAGCCAATCCTGGATATGATGCAGCGATAACTACTTTTTTTTGCTCAACAGGTTTAATTGTACCAACTTCTATCGAAAGAATAATATTGGCTATACTCGACGCTCCAAATAATATCAATAACAGTATAATAGTTAAATTTTTTTTATCCATTTTTTCTCTAATTTTTACTCTTTTTTATTATAAATTTCATTCTTCATGGTACCAATTCCATGTATCCAGTATGTTCAATACATTGTAGTTTACACCTTTTAGATCTGTCTTATGAACTTGATACGCTTTATATGTATAAAAGGGAATATGACAATGAGACGAGGGATTTTCTGGTCTTTTAATATCAAAGATATACGATTGAATATTCGCCCATTTTTCAAGTTGCTGTTCATAACTTATAGTACTTACAGCATCTTCCATCATTGCAGTCAAAGCAGTATCATTAATTCGAGAGAAACAGAAATATGAAGCTAATTTAAATAATGGATTAATCATATTGTATGGGTTAAGGTAAGCAGGATCCCAACCTCCAAAATTGCAATCAGTTTCCCATGGTGTCAATTCTCCTCTCTCATGTAATTGAAGATTTACTCCTATTAAATCCCAGCTAGAGTAACAAATATAGGATAGATACCAAAACAATTTGTCTGCATCTAATGGTTCACACAATACAAAGGTCCTAAAGGTGTTTCCAGTCCATTCATTTTCATTGGTTCCAGGATAATCTGTGTCCCAAGTCGCTGCTTCGGGCCATATAGTTTTCATCAACTCCCTAGCTCTTTTTATGGAGGAATTATACCCATTTGTTAAAGATTCATTATACCCGTGCCAAATCGAATTATTATAACCAGGCATTAACCGTGGTATAGCAGGAACGCCATAAAATGCTTTTCCTTGTTGGATTTCTTCTATATTATAGTTATAATTTAATGCATAGGCAAGAGCTCTCCGTAGGGTTTGATTATTTCTTTGATATTGATAATCACCAGGAATTACCATATCTCCATTATAGTCTTCAGGTCCACAATAAATCTCTAAATAATAATAGCGTAAATCTTCACCAATTTCTTCCACATGCATTCCAGAGGTATTTCTGAATTGATCAACAAATGACTTTAGTACACCAGAAACATAATCATATTGCCCTGCTAACCCGTTATTCATCCTAGCTGTGTCATCGTAAACGAATTTCATAATGATTTGGTCAAAATATTGGGCTTTACCCCACCATCGTCCAAATCTTTCATATATTATTTCTCTTCTGGGGGAATGTGACTTCATTTTCCATGGTCCAGTACCCACTAAAAATTCATCTAATTGTACAATCTCATAGAATTTGTGAGATGCTGGAGAGATAAGGTTAGTGGAAATGAAGCATAATAAATCTAATAATGGTCCAAAAGGAATATTTAAAATAATGGTAAACTCCATGTTTACATCATCAGCTATAAATCTATCAAAAAGATATGTACCATTTGGTAAGTAGTATAAAGAAGATGAGAACCCAAGCTTAGAAGTTTCATTAGATGGAACTAAACCAGATTCATTGCTAAACCACATAAGCCTCTCAAAATTCCACTTGACAGCGGAAGCTGTTAAAGGTGTACCATCATGAAAAACAACACCTTCTCTGATCTTAAAGGTAATACTTGTTTGGTTATTCCAAACCCATGATTCCGCTAGTCGAGGAGCAAGTGCATAGTTAGGGTGTTTAGATATATCGTAATAGACTAAACCCTCGGTAACTTGTTGTTGGTGCCACATAGAGGCTTGATCCCAGGTATCAACAGGATCATTTTTAGCCAAACCAGGATACGATGCAGCGATCACAATAGTGGTTGGTTTATCTGGTTTGAAAGTGGTAACCTCTCCTGAAAGAATAATATTGGCTATACCCGAGGCTCCAATTAATATCGCTAACAATATAATAGTTAAATTTTTTTTATCCATTTTTTTTAATTATTTTTTCTTTAATTTTACATTTAATTCTATTCTTCATGGTACCAATTCCACGTATCCAATATGTTAAATACATTGTAGTTTACCCCTTTTAGATCTGTCTTATGAACTTGATGTGCTTTGTACGTATACAGGGGAATATGACAATGAGATGAGGGGTTTTCTGAGCGTTTAATATCAAAGATATACGATTGAATATTCGCCCATTTTTCAAGTTGCTGTTTATAATTTATAGTACTTACAGCATCTTCCATCATTGCAGTTAAACCAGTATCATTAATTCGAGAGAAGCATGAACCAGATGCCAAGTTGAATAGTGGATCAATCATGTTGTATGGGTTAAGGTAATCGGGGCCCCAGTTAACAAAAAAAAGATCCACTTTCCATGGAGTAAGTTCGGTTATATCTAGATAATTATACCAATATGGATCGTAAACGTCAAGATATACTCCTATTAAATCCCAGCTAGAGTGACAAATATAGGATAAATCCCCAAACAATCCATCCCCAAAAAACGAATATGGTTCATACAAATCAATGGTCCTAAATGTGTTACTAGTCCATTGGTTTTCACTGGTTCCAGGATAATCACTATCCCAAGTTGCTGCTGCGGGCCATATAGTTTTCATTAACTCCCTAGCTTTTTTTACGGAGGAACTATACCCATTTGTTAAAGATTCATTATATCCATGCCAAATCGAATTATTATGACCAGGCATTAGCCGTGGTACCGCGGGGACACCATAACAGGCTTTTCCTTGTTGAATTTCTTTAATAATATAGGTATAGTTTAACGCATAGGTAAGGGCTCGCCTAAAGGTGGCATCATTTCTCTGGTATTGATAATCACCAGGAACTATCATGTTTCCAGCATAATCGCGTGGACCACAATAGATCTCGAAATAATAATAGCGTAAATCTTCACCAATTTCTTCCACATGCATTCCAGAGGTATTTCTGAATTGATCGACATATGATTTCAGTACACCAGAAACATAGTCATATTTCCCTGCTAACCCGACATTCATTCGTTCTATATCATCATCAACAAACTTCATGATAATTTGATCAAAATATTGTGCTTTGCCCCACCATCGTTTATTTCTTGAATATTTTATATTCTTTAGAAAGGAATATGATTCCATTTTATAAGGACCAGTACCAACCAAAATTTCATCTCGTTGTACTATCTCATAGAATTTGTGAGATGCTGGAGAGATAATATTGGTGGAAATGAAGCATAATAAATCTAATAATGGTCCAAATGGAACATTTAAAATAATGGTAAACTCCATGTTTACATCATCAGCGATAAAGCTATCGAAGAGATAAGTATCATTTGATAGATAATATAAAGAAGCTGAGTAACCCGTCTTAGAAGTATCATTAGCAGGAACTAAACCAGACTCATTGCTAAACCACATAAGCCTCTCAAAATTCCACTTGACAGCGGAAGCTGTTAAAGGTGTACCATCATGAAAAACAACACCTTCTCTGATCTTAAAGGTAATACTTGTTTGGTTATTCCAAACCCATGATTCCGCTAGTCGAGGTGATGGTGCATAATTAGGATGTTTAGATATATCGTAATATACTAAACCCTCGGTAACTTGTTGTTGGTGCCACATAGAGACTTGATCCCAGGTATCAACGGGATCATTCTTAGCTAAGCCTGGATAAGATGCAGCGATGACTACTTTATTTTGCTCAACGGGTCCAATTGTACCAACTTCTATCGAAAGAATAATATTGGCTATACCCGAAGCTCCAATTAATATCGCTAACAATATAATAGTTAAATCTTTTTTATCCATTTTTTTCTCTAATTTTTACTAATTTTTATTTTAAATCTCATTCTTCATGGTACCAATTCCATGTATCCAATATGTTCAATACATTGTAATTCACACCTTTTAGATTTGTCTTATGGACTTGATACGCTTTATAGGTATAAAGGGGAATATGACAATGAGACGAGGGATTTTCTGGTCTTTTGATATCAAAGATATACGATTGAATATTCGCCCATTTTTCAAGATGCTGTTTATAGTTTATAGTACTTAGAGCATCTTCCATCATTGCAGTTAAACCAGTATCATTAATTCGAGAGAAGTATGAACCAGAGGCTAAATTAAATAATGGATCAATCATGTTGTATGGGTTAAGGTAATCGGGTCCCCAACTAACAAAACTCACATCTACTTCCCATGGTTTTGGTTCATAGGTGGGATCAAACCATTCTCTTATTGTTTCATCATAGTCTACTCCTATTAAATCCCAGCTGGATCGGCAGATCAAGCCTATGTCCGTAGGTAAACGACCGCGATAATAAATGTTTCCATACAATGTCCTATATGAGTTTCCAGTCCATTCATTTTCATTGGTTCCAGGATAATCACTATCCCAAGCTGCTGCTGCTGGCCATATAGTTTTGATTAACTCCCTGGCTTTTTTTATGGAGGAACTATACCCATTTGTTAAAGATTCATTAAATCCATGCCAAATCGAATTATTATGACCAGGCATTGATCGTGGTACAGCGGGAACACCATAACAGGCTTTTTCTTGTTGAATAAATTCAATAATATAGGTATAATTCAGCGCATAAGCGAGAGCTCGTCTCAATGTTGCATTGTTTCTCTGATATTGATAATCACCAGGAATTATCATACTTCCCTCATAGTTTTTAGGTCCACAATAAATTTCTAAATAGTAATAATCCAAACCTTCACCAATTTCTTCCACATGTAAATTCGCACTACTTGAATAATCTTTACTATTAGCATTTGTTACTCCAGTAATATAATCATATTGCCCTGCTAACCCCGCATCTATTCGCTCTTCATCGTCATCAACAAATTGCATGATAATTTGTTCAAAATATTGTGCTTTACCCCACCACCGCCTGTTTCTTGCATATCTTATTTGTTCTCTTGGGATATAGTTTTCCATTTTGTAAGGACCAGTACCCACTAAAATTTCGTATAATTGCACAATCTCATAGAATTTGTGAGATGCTGGAGAGATAATATTGGTGGAAATGAAGCATAATAAATCTAATAATGGCCCAAATGGAACATTTAAAATAATGGTAAACTCCATATTTACATCATCAGCGATAAAGCTATCGAAGAGATACGTACCATTTGCTAGATAGTATAAAGAAGATGAAAATCCAAGCTTAGAAGTTTCATTAGCAGGAACTAAACCAGATATATTGCTGAACCACATAAGCCTCGCAAAATTCCATTTGACAGCAGAAGCTGTTAAAGGTGTACCATCATGAAAAAAGATATCCTCTCTTATTTGGAAGGTAATACTTGTTTGGTTATTCCAAACCCATGATTCCGCTAATCGAGGAATAGGTGCATAATTAGGGTGTTTAGATATATCGTAATAAATTAAACCTTCGGTAACTTGTTGTTGGTGCCACATAGAGACTTGATCCCAGGTATCAACAGGATCATTCTTTCTTAATCCTGGATATGATGCAGCGATAACAGCCGTTCTTGGTTGATCTGGCTTGAAAGTGGTAACTTCTATCGAAAGAATAATATTGGCTATACCCGACACTCCAAATAATATCACTAACAATATAATAGTTAAATTTTTTTTATCCATTTTTTCTCTAATTTTTACTCTTTTATATTATAAATTTCATTCTTCATGGTACCAATTCCATGTATCCATTATATTCAATACATTATATCTTACTCCTTTTAGATTTGCCTTATGAACTTGATACGCTTTATACGTATAAAGGGGAATATGACAATGAGACGATGGATTTTCTGGTCTTTTAATATCAAAGATATACGATTGAATATTCGCCCATTTTTCAAGATGCTGTTCATAATTTATAGTACTTACAGCATCTTCCATTAAAGCTATCAAACCAGTATCGTTAATTCGAGAGAAACATGAACCAGAGGCTAAATTAAATAATGGATCAATCATGTTATATGGGTTAAGGTAATCAGGACCCCAACCAACAAAACCGCAATCAGCGTCCCATGGAACCCATTCTCCGAGACAATAATACTCATCCCACCGACATAGATCATATTCCTGAAGATATATTCCTATTAAATCCCAGCTTGAGTGACAAATATAGGATAGATCCCAAAACAATTTACCCCCAAGTTCTCTTAAATACAATGTCCTATACCTGTTTTCAGTCCATTCATTTTCACTGGTTCCAGGATAATCACTATCCCAAGTTGCTGCTGCGGGCCATATAGTTTTCATTAACTCCCTAGCTTTTTTTATGGAGGAACTATACCCATTTGTTAAAGTTTCATTAAATCCATGCCAAATCGAATTATTATGACCAGGCATTGACCTTGGTACCGCGGGGACACCATAACAGGCTTTTCCTTGTTGAATGAATTCAATAATATAGGTATAATTGAGCGCGTAAGCTAAAGCTCTTCGCAAAGTTTGATTATTTCGTTGATATTGATAATCACCAGGAATTATCATACTTCCATCATAATCTTTAGGTCCACAATATATCTCTAAATAATAATAGCGTAAATCTTCACCAATACCTTCCACATGTAAATTCGCACTACTTGAATAATTTTTACTATTAGCATTTGTTACTCCAGTAATATAATCATATTGCCCTGCTAACCCGGCATTCATTCGTTCTACATCGTCATCAACAAATTGCATGATAATTTGTTCAAAATATTGTGCTTTACCCCACCACCGCCTATTTCTCTCATATCCTATTTCTCTTCTGGGGGAATGTGATATCATTTTCCATGGTCCAGTACCAACCAGAATTTCATCTAATTGCACTATCTCATAGAATTTATGAAATGCTGGAGAGATAAGATTGGTGGAAATAAAACACAAAAGATCTAATAATGCTCCAAACGGAACATTTAGAATAATAGTAAACTCCATGTTCACATCATCAGCGACAAAGCTATCGAAGAGGTACGTACCATTTGATAAATAGTATAAAGAAGATGAAAACCCGGTTTTAGAGGTGTCATTTGCAGCTACTAATCCGGATATATTGCTGAACCACATAAGCCTATCAAAATTCCATTTGACAGCTGAAGCCGTTAAAGGTGTACCATCATGGAAAACAACGCCTTCTCTGATCTTAAATGTAATACTTGTTTGGTTATTCCAAGTCCAAGACTCCGCTAGTTGAGGTGAGGGGGCATAATTTGGATGTTTAGAAAGATCATAATAGACTAATCCTTCAGTAACTTGTTGTTGATGCCACATAGAAACCTGATCCCAGGTATCCACAGGATCATTCTTAGCCAATCCCGGATAAGAAGCAGCGATAACAGCTATAGTCGGTTTATCTGGTGTGAAAGTGACAACTTCTATTGAAAGAATAATATTGGCTATACCCGAAGCTCCAAATAATACGGTTAAAATTATAATAGCAGCATTTTTTTTATCTATATTCATTATGAATTTCTGAGTGAAAAACTTTTGACTTATTTTCCACTTATCCAAATTTAATTAATAAATCTTTTTCAGAAAATTATATTCAGATTTAATATTATAATGATTCTTAATTTAAATTTATAAAAACAAAAAATCATAGAAGCTAAAGCTAGAGATAACAAATAATAAAAGGTATTAGAGATCAATACGACCTATAGCGCGAAAAGATATATTTTTATTGAATTTATCATAATCATAAATTCTTCTCCCATCAACAAGATTAGGTGTTTTCATATGCTTTTTAAAATCCTCAGGAGTTAAATCCTTAAATTCATCCCATTCAGTGACTAGAAGTACACATTCAGAATTTTTCAAAGCTTCTTCTATGGAATTAACATATTTAATTCTATTACCTAATTCTGCTTCAGCAGTTTCAAGAGCTTTAGGATCATATCCAACAATGTTTGTAATATTTCTTTTTAGCAATTCATTTACAATTCTAATGGACGCTGCTTCCCTCATATCATCCGTTCCAGGTTTGAATGAAAGTCCTAATAAGGTAACTTTTCTCCCTGTTAGTTTTCCTGCTAATTCCTCTGCAATATCTACTATATGAATTGCTTGATCATCATTGATGTTTAAAACTGCTTCCAAAAGTCTAGAAGTATAACCTTGAGATTTTGACCAAGTTTTAATCGCATTGACATCTTTATGAAAGCAGGAACCCCCAAATCCTACTCCTGCTCCTAAAAATCGATGATTAATTCTATAATCAAGGCCTACTCCCTTCATTACCTGAACAATGTCTACATTGGGAACAAGTTCAGCAAAATTCGCAAACTCGTTAGCATAACTGATTTTTGTAGATAGGAGGCAGTTGTTTCCATACTTCACTAATTCAGCACTCTCAAGATTCATTCTTAATATCGGGCAATTTTGAAGATGCTCCCCATAGAAATATTCATAGAATTCTTGAAGCATTGCTCCACTCTTCTCATCGAATTCACCAATTACAATTCTATCAGGATGTAGTGTATCCTCAATAGAACGCCCTTCTGCTAAGAATTCTGGTTGCATACATAATCCATAATCCTTCCCTGGTTCTTTTCCAGAAACATCCTTTATTATTTTGCTAACTAAGTTTCTTGTAGTACCAGGAACAACTGTTGATCGAACAACAACCAAATGATACTTATCTTTTTGTTTCAATGCTTCTCCAATTTCTCTTGCTGTACTTTCAATATAACTTAAATCAATACTTTTATCTGCTCGCATTGGTGTTCCTTGAGTTATCATAGAAATATCAGTTTCAAGTACTGCTTTTACGGGATCTAAAATACAGGCTAATAGCTCAGGATGATTGTTTTTAATGTTATCCATCATTTCTTGGAGTCCCGCTTCAAAAAATGGAGCAATACCCTCATTAATCATATTAGCTTTTTTCTCATTGTGAGTAGATGCTAACACCATAATATCTTTTTCGGCAAAGCAAGCTGCTGAACACAATCCAATAAATCCAGTTCCTAATATTGAGACACTATATTTAAAAATTTCAAACACCTAGTTTTTATCTATTTTTAAATTACAAAATCACATATTTTTTTTATAAGTTTTGGGTAATATAGATTTTAATCATAAATATGATGAATTTCGTATTAAATTTATGATCTACCTTTTTTTAATTTAAATTTTTGAAAGATTAAGGGAGGAATAAAAACTATTATTCAAATTTTATTTCAAAAATCTAAGGGAAATTGAAAAAAATAAAATATAAATTAAAAATTAAGATTAAAATTTATTTTATAACTCATTGAAAACTGTTCGGGTGATGATATCATTCTGAAGACTTCTACCTATTTCTATGAAACGAGCGGAATAACCAGTAACCTTTACGGATAAGTCAGGATATTTTTCCGGATGAGCTTGTGCGTCTCTTAATGTTTCTGTACTTACAGGATTAATCTGAAGTTCTCTTCCTCCTAATTCCAAATAAGCGTCAACAATAGATGTTAATTTATCTACACCCTCATCTGTCTCTATTAAACTGGGATTGATTCTTATGTTCATGGTTACTCCACCGGTTAGGAGAGCATCTTTTGTTGCTAAAGCTACTGATCGGAGCGTCATAGTAAGCCCATTTTTCTCTGTTCCGTTTGAAGGGGATATGCCGTTAGAAACAGCTTCACCAGATAATCTTCCATCGGGAGTCGCTCCTAACATTTTACCCTCAAGAATATTAAGTCCTGAAGATACAAAATATGTGCGATAAATACCAGCACCACCTCTAGCAGGATATTTTCTGACAATATCACATAGAGTATGCGCAACCCATTTTGCAAGTTCGTCTGTCCTCTCATCACCATTACCGTATTTTGGAGCCTTATTTCTTAAAAGTTCTTTAAGTTTATCTGCTCCCTTGAAATT
This sequence comes from Promethearchaeota archaeon, assembly GCA_048941385.1. Taxonomy (GTDB): domain Archaea; phylum Asgardarchaeota; class Lokiarchaeia; order Sigyniarchaeales; family SOKP01; genus Loki-b32. The sequence continues at coordinate 12,373 of JBHLNR010000045.1, read as the reverse complement.
ATTATTAAGATGCGTAACTAATTCTCCCATTGTCAATAATTTTTCTTCGAATACTGCCCAGCGGATTGCTGCTAATGAATTGGTTACGGTTGCTAATGCTTGACAGCCAATAGGGTTGTTATTATAGAGCGCTCCATTTCGAGTTACATCTTTTCCACTCTCTAAACATCCCTCTATCGTAGATGAAAGCAATGGGGAAGGAAAATATTCTGCAAAGGCTTGATCTTTTAATTCTGCCTTTTTCACAACTAAATCTACTCCAAAGGAAAGCTGATCTACAAAAGCTTTTTTCACATCTTCGAAAGTTTTAAAAGTATTTGGATCAGGTGTTTTTGCTCCAAATTGACGGTTCCCTGCAACAAGCATTCGTCCTTCATTTAAAGCCATATGTAAAACGGTTGACAATCGAACGCCATTACCAGCAGTGTAAGAAAAATCAAAACCTGTACCATGAGGTTCTACACACCCTACGAGTGAGTAATCTCGAGCATGTTCTAATGAATACCCGTCTTTTTGAAGCTGTGGTACTAAAATTTCATCATTATGAATTCCCATTCCGCCAGTGTATTTAAAAGCTTCAATGGTTCTTTTCAGAAAATCTCGGGGTGTTTTAGAAGAAATTCGTATTGATATTGTATTTAATAAGCTTTTTACATTTGCAACAGCTTCAAGAAACATATAAGATACATCATTAGTAGCATCATTTCCATCCTTATCTAATCCCCCAATAGTTATATTATTCTGTCCTGCAATAACAACAGTAGCAAGTTTAACTAAATATTCTTCAATGGCCTCTAAAGCTTCTTCATATGTAATACGCCCTTCTTTTAAATCTGCGATATAATAAGGATTCAAATATTGGTCTACCCGTCCTTGAGAGAATATATTTCCTTCACCATAGCTCATTTCCATAACAACGTTGGTCATCCATACCGATTGAAGTGCTTCCATGAAATTTCTGGGTGGGAGAGCAGGCACTCTTCTTGTCCGTTCAGCAATATCTAAAAGCTCTGCTCTTCTATGTTCTGATGCATTTTCAGCCATCTCCAACGCCAGATCTGCGTAACGATTGGAATAATCACAAACGGCTTTTGCACAAACTTGAACTGCTTCATAAAAAGTCTTGCGATTTTCGTAATCCTCATCATCTTCTTTAAGTTTTTCAAGTTCTTCAGTAGCTTTCTCTTCTATTCCTTTAAATCCTATCTTAAGAACTCGTTTATAACCTGGAATGGTATGACCTTGCATTGTCGCATAAAACGGATCGATCCAACTCTCAGCTCGTTCCATAGAACTCTTTCTCTCCTTGAATAAGCCTGCTTCTATCCAAAGTTCTTCCTTCAAGTCTGTTAATGTCTTCCCTTTCCAAACAGGGATAATATCATTTTTTAATTCGTTAAGTTCTTCTTCTGTAAACGGTACATAACGTCTAAGGATGGGATTACGCCTACGGAAATAATCTTTAGTTGTTTCATCTATTGAATCATCTAAAAGGAAATCGTACATTCGAACATGCCTTCCAAATTCTATTTTAAAAGGATCAGCTCTTATTTTACTGGATTTTACTCCTACAAGAAATTCCTCGGAATCAATCCTTATAGGAAGGCAGCGTAAGAATTCCTCCAATGCTTTGCCTTTTTTCATAGAGGGATGAGCATTTTCCATCTGTTTCCAAATTCTTGAATAACAGCGTGCACGCTCAAGATCATATTCGAAGGGTTGGGACAACATTCTGTCTCTAATTTTTCTAACCCTCTCTGAAGGTATCCCTTGAAGAGGAGTCATTTTAATATCTTGAATTACCATAATTCAACAATTGTTTTTTTTACTAATTAAATTAACTATGTATATTAATTTAAATATTAGGATAATATTATATCACCATTGCTAAAAAAATTTAGTCTCAAAATTTACATCTTTATAACTTTTTAACTTAACTCTCATAATTTTTCGATACGTTCAAATCATAATGACTATAATTTTATCCTAAGAAAAATTTAAAACTATAATCTTTCAAATGAGAGTTATTAAAAATGAAAGAATTAAGGAAAAAAATAATTATATCAAATAAAGCTTTAGAAAATGTAAATAAATTCCTTTCTGATGAGAATAATATACTAATTAATAATTTATTCGAAGTAATCGATAACTATGGTGGAATCAATGAGATTAACAAAAAAGCTAATGAAGCAAGACAATTAGACAATTTAATAAACAAATTAAAAAGTAAAAAGCCGGAGTATGTCAATGATATTGAATGGTTGATTAAACAAAGAGAAAAGAATGTATTTATAAGTCTATCTGATTATAAGAAGAAAATTCTAGGAGATAAATTTTCAGAAATAATATTTAATAGTGATTTTGCCATTACTTTAGAACTCTCAGCTTGTCAATATTTTCCATTTTTCATAGATATCGTGAAAGCTGCGATTGAAGACCAAAATCTTATGCCTGCAAGAATAATTCGAGTAAGAAAAATGAAAGAGCAAGAGAAAGATGGAGATCTGTTAGCTATGGCTGCTTCTATGCAAGTCATTGGTGCGTCATTTGTAGAAACATTAGATACTAAAGGGACTGCTCCTGGACCTGACGGATTGCCAATAAATGTTCATCTTGGTGGTCCTGAAACGATAACGGGTTATTTTGGAGGAATTGGACAGCCCAATGATTCTGCATTGAAATGGCTTGATGAATACTTATATTATTATACTAATTATGGTATTAAGCAAGTTTTAAATATAAATCCTGGTACTGTCCTTCTTGGATATTTTATACATAAACTCGGAATCGATAATGAATTTAAAATTTCTGTATATATGGGTAATGATAATCCTTACTCTTGTTTATGGACCCTTTTAACTGCTAAATTATTTGCTAGACAAGATGGAACAAGTCCGTTAATTGGTTTCAATCTTGCTAATTCAGTTAACAATGAAACAATTGAGCTTTCTGCTTATGTCCGGAAAGAACTCGACTTTGAAGATGTTGTGAGATTGGAACATCATATAATTGAAACACAAAAAAGTATTGTACGCCAACCATATGATAGAAGAGAAGAATTATTGGAAGTTGCTAAGAAAGTAAAAAACATCAGTGCTAAACATGAAGGTGGTGATATCGAAATTGATAAAAATAGAGAGCACCCTACAGATATCTTAGATTATTTTAGAGATAAACAAGAAATTATTGATTCCAGTCACTGGGAATATCTACGTAGAAATCATCTTGATAGATATATTGCTGTTAATACTACAGCTAAATTGTTGGTTGAGAACGGTATTGATATAATTGCTGCTCGAAATCTTCATAGATAGAAATTATTAAAAAGGAGTTGATTAAAATATGGGAAAATTTGATTTCCGTCCTACGGGTATTATGCCTGCATTAGTTACTCCATTCAATAAAGAGGATGAATCAATAAATGAAGAAAATCTAAGGAATTTAGTAAATCATCTCATTGATCAAAGAGTTACTGGTCTTGTTCCCGTCGGAACTACGGGCGAATTTGTTAACATGACATTTGAAGAACGTCAGAAAGTAATAGAAATTGTGGTAGATGAGACTAATGGGAGAGTTCCAGTTATTGCAGGAACAGGTGAAACAGGAACTAAGCTGGTGATTGAAGCTACTAAAGCCGCGACAGATATTGGAGCAGATGCGGTTTTGATTGTAACTCCTTATTACTTAAAGCCCAAAGCAAAAGGATTATATGATCATTATTTTACTATCGCTGAGAAAACAGATATTCCAATATTATTATACAACATTCCAGCATGTACTGGTGTAGAATTACCTTGGACTGTTGTAGAGGATTTAATTGATATCGATAATATCGTAGGCATTAAGGATTCAAGTGGCGATTATAAATATTTTTCTGCGTTATTAGAAAAAGTTAGTGATAAAATCTCGGTTTTGATTGGATGGGATGAGAATGTTTTAGGTGCTTTAGCTGGAGGTGCTGCGGGTTGTATATTGGGATCAGCTAATGTATTCCCAAAAATATGGTTAGAAATCTATGATTACGTTAAGAATAACCGATTACCCGAAGCTCAGCTACTCCAAAAAAAAATACAAAAAATAGCGAGGTTATTAATAAATTCTGGAGCCTTAGGGGTCAAATCATGTCTAAATATGATGAAAATTCCAGTAGGTACAACACGACAACCTTTAATTATAGGAGATGCTCTTTCTTATGAAATAAAAGATGAATTAAGAGTAGAACTTGAAAAATTAGGTTTGATCATGAAAACAGAAATTCAATTTGAAATTGGAGAAAAACCATTAAAAAGTCGCTTCTATGCTGTTGGAGTTACACCACAGAAGATCTCTGATTTTGAATTGAAAGTGGGTGAATCTCTAGTAGGTGAAAGAGTAGAACTTGCTCATATTGACATTCTAATTGGCAGAAAAAGTGGACCTGTTGGCAATGCGTACGCCCAAGCGTTAGCCAATCCAGAAGAAGGACGTGAAGGGCTTCAAGTCATACTTGAACCTAATATGCAAGTTAAACCATCTACAATTATGATTCCTACTGTACGTCCAACCTCCCTACGTCACGCCAGTCTCACTTATGGCCCTGCTCAAGCAGCTATAGCTAAAGCAGTTATGCAATGTGTAGAAGATGGTATACTCCCAAAAGAAGCTGCGGATGATATTGCTATTATTGTCAATGTTTTTGTTCATCCAAGTGCCAGCGCTAGGAAACGTGTTTTTATTAATAATTATAAAGCTACTCGAAATGCAATAAGAAAGGCAATGGAAGGTTTACCAAATGTTGATGATGGAATAGCAAACGCAGAAAATGCTAGACATCCTTTTAGAAATGATCCCTAATAAAATTGGCATAAAAAGCATATGATATAACTATGTTCCTTTAGTTTCTAGGAGTTTATTTTTCAAATCATCTGAAATAATTTCTTTTTTCTTTTTCTCATAATTATACCAAATAATATGAGCTTCACCTTCAGCAGCAATCCTATTTAATTTCTCGCTAAATATCAAATGTGTTATAATTATTTTAGATCCTTCTATACCTGTAATTTTTGCTCCAACCAAAAGGGTATCTGGGTAAACCAATGGTGCTTTATAATAACAACTCTGATAAGATAAAATTGGTCCTATAAGAACTTCTGTTGGCTCTTCATACAGATCGAAATATTGAAATAATGCAATTCGCGTACTCTCAAAATACCTATAATATATTGTGTTATTTACATGCCCCCTTGCATCCATATCACCCCATCTGACTAGAATCTTTTCTACAATTGTATAGTCATTTAACATTTCACTCATATCATTAAGTCTACTCATGAATATATTTCAATAAATAGTAATAAACTCTTGAATGATTTTATAATTTATTAATTAAAATTCTTTATATTGTTATTTTATTAAATTGTTTTTCTCTCAGTCTAATACTTCATAACGCGAATATTGATAATTCTGAGAACCTATTTTTAATTACTATTAAATTAATAGATCCAATTAAAATTGAGTTAATTATGACAGAGCAAATAATTGAATTAAAAGTTGGTTCTGACGCTCCAAAATTCTGTCTTCCTGACAAGGATAATGAAGAAGTATGTCTTGATGATTTCAAGGGAAAGTATGTAATTCTCTATTTTTATCCTAAAGATAATACACCAGGGTGTACAACTGAAGCAATCGGTTTTACAGGGATTTTGCCAAAACTAGAAAAGCTTGATGCTGTAGTTATTGGAGTAAGCCCCGATAGTCCTGAATCTCATGCGAAGTTCATTGAAAAAAAAAATTTAAAAGTCACTTTGCTAAGCGATATTGATAAAAAGGTGATTAAAGAATATGGTAAATGGGCACTAAAGAAATTTAGAGGAAAGGAATACATGGGAGTTGTTCGAAGTACATTTTTATTAGATCCAGATGGAAAGATAGTGCATATCTGGCCTAAAGTGTCTGTTAACGGGCATCCCGAAGATGTACAAAATATTTTAACTGAATTAAAAAAATAATTTCTATTTAATTTTTTTTTCACCAATTATGGATGTTATAGAAGCAATAAAGAGAAGAAGAGCTTACAGATCACTAGATCCCGTTGATATAAATGATGAATTGATTCTAGATCTAGCTCAAATGGTCCAAATAACTCCTTCATGTGCTAACAAACAACCTTGGAATTTTATTTTTGTTAGAGATAAAGGAGGTTTAAAAGAGTTATTTACTACTCTTTCAGAAGGGAATAAATGGGTTGAAAAAGCTTCGATGATTGTAGCTGTATTTAGTAAACCTGAAAATGATTGTATGATAAGGGAACGCTTATATTATTTATTTGATACAGGAATTGCTACCGCTTTTTTAATTTTACGAGCAACTGAGTTAGGTCTAGTTGCTCATCCTATAGCAGGTTTTAGAGAATCCCAAGCGAAAGAAATTTTAGAGATACCTGAAGAAATGAGACTTATAACTTTGATTATAATTGGGAAACACTCAAATGAAATAAATCCAGTCCTCTCTGATGCTATGAAATTAGGTGAAAAACAAAGACCACCTAGAAAGTCTATAGAAGATTTTATCTTTATTGATAGTTATAAAAATAAATTTAGAAAAAAAGATTAAGAATTTTTAATGTTAAGCTTTAAGTTTCGTTAGAACATAGGCAAAATTCTTACCAAGGTTCTTAAAAGTCTGAATACCTTCAGCATCATCAAGTACTTCTCCTGGATTTCTCCCAATTCCCACATTCCAGTATGTACTTCCGATAACTATCATTTCTTTAATTAAGAAAAAATAGTTTATACTTGAAAAAACATGATTAGCACCCGCTCTCCTTACTGCAACAACCGCTGCACCTAATTTATTTTTTAAGAGCCTACCGGTCGCATAACCTGCACGTTCGATTAATGCTTTGGTTGCTACTGTTAAATCCGAAAAGTATGTTGGAGAACCAATAATTATACCATCTGCTTCAAGCATTTCCCGGATATAATCATTCATCTTATCTCCTTCTATAATGCATCTTTGATCGTTCTTTTCAACGCATTTATAGCAAGCAATGCAACCCTGCAATTTTTCCATACCGATCCATATATACTCACACTCAATCCCAGCAGATTTTAACTCTTCCATCACTGTATTCAAACAATGATAAGTATTTCCTTCTTTTCGAGGACTTCCATTAAAGAGGACAACTTTCGTTATAATTCACCTAAATAATTATCTAATACTTGATTTATATAATATTATTTTTCTTATTTTTTATCCTTAGATTGTATCGAAATTGAATATATTCTTCCATGAAATATAAGCAGTACTTTGATATTTCCACCTTACATTGAATATTTAAATGAGTGATGAATAAATGGCTGATTCAACTTTAGTAAAATCAAATAGATTAGCAAATGAAAAAAGTCCTTATTTACTTCAACATGCCAATAATCCTGTAGATTGGTATCCTTGGAGCGAAGAAGCTTTCTTAAGAGCTAAACAAGAGAATAAACCGGTATTTTTATCAATCGGATATTCTACTTGCCACTGGTGTCATGTTATGGCTCATGAATCATTTGAAGATGATGAAGTTGCTATATTAATGAATGAGAATTTTATCTCAATTAAAGTAGACAGAGAAGAACGTCCCGATATAGACAAAATCTATATGACGGTATGTCAAATGATGACGGGTTCAGGTGGTTGGCCTCTTACAATAATTATGACCCCTGAAAAAAAGCCCTTTTTTGCGGGAACTTACTTCCCTAAACATACTAGATTTAACCGGATAGGATTAGTGGAGTTAATTTACAGAATAAAAGAATTATGGAATAACCAGAGACATGAATTAGTAAATTCAGCAGATAGAATAGCTTTTAGTCTTCAAAATATTGATCAAGAAGCACCTGGAGCAGAATTTACAAAACAAACCCTTATAAAAACATACAAACTATTAGAAAAGCAATTTGACGAGACTAATGGGGGCTTTGGCAATCGACCTAAATTCCCAACACCTCATAATCTTATTTTTCTACTGAGGTTTTGGAGGCGTACTGGGGAAAAAAAGGCATTAGAAATGGTAGAAAAAACCCTTCAAGAAATGAGAAAGGGTGGAATTTATGATCATATTGGTTTTGGTTTTCATCGCTATTCAACAGATTCATACTGGCTCGTACCTCATTTTGAAAAAATGCTTTATGACCAAGCTTTAATTGCTATGGCCTATATTGAAGCATATCAAATAACACATAAAGAGATTTATAAAAATACTGCGCAAGAAATCTTTACTTATGCAATACGGGATATGCTATCTCCGGAGGGAGGTTTTTATTCAGCTGAGGATGCAGATAGTGAAGGTGAAGAGGGAAAATTCTATGTTTGGTCTAAATCGGAATTAGCAAGTGTATTAGATAGCAATGATCTCGAATTTATTATGAAAACATACAATGTGGAAGATTCAGGTAATTACTTAGAAGAAGCTACAGGGAAAAAAACAACAAAAAACATTTTACATCTTAAAAATTTCATACGAAATGAAGATCAAAAGAAGGCTGAAAATATTCGAATAAAATTATTCGAAAAAAGAGAAAATAGAATCCATCCCCATAAAGATAAAAAAATCCTAACAGATTGGAATGGATTAATGATTGCTGCTTTAGCTAAAGGAGCTATTACTTTTGGTGAAAATTCGTATCTAAAAATAGCTGAAAGTGCTATAAATTTCATCTTTTCAAACTTTTTTGATTCCAATGATAGACTGCTCCATAGATATAAAGATGGAGTCACTGAAATTGATGGTTATTTAACGGATTATAGTTTTCTTATATGGGGATTAATTGAATTATATGAAGCCACTTTCGATGTTTATTATCTTGAATGTGCGATAAAATTGCATACTATACAATTAATGGATTTTTGGGATGATAACATAGGTGGGTTTTACTTCACAGCTAAGAATGCAGAAGAACTCTTGACACGTCAAAAAGAAATATATGACGGAGCTATTCCTTCTGGTAACTCAATAGCTATACTGAATTTACTGAGACTAAGTTATATTACAGGAAATTCAGAATTAGAAGAAAAGGCTTTTATTTTAAATAAAGTCTTTTCAGAAAGAATCAGAAGCAATCCATTGGCTCATACTCAATTCTTAGTAGCTATTGATTTTGCTATTGGTCCAACCTATTCATTAGTGGTCGCTGGCAATACGGAGGATGAAGATACAAAGATAATGATTGAGGCTTTTAGAAATGAGTATATTCCTAATAAAGTTATTTTAAAGAGAAATACTGATCAGGAAAGTCCAGATATTGATAATGTATCAAATTTTGTAGAGTTTTTCATTAATCTAGATAAAAAGGCAACCGCTTATATTTGTATCAATAAGATCTGCAAACCTCCAACCCATGATATCAATCAGGCAATAGAATTATTGCAATCTACATGGAAAAATTAACAATAAAATTTAATTTTCTGTAGTCACTTTTTTTAGGCATGACTAATTTCTATAAAATATTAAAATATTATAATGATAAAAAATGAGTACTAATCAAGAACATAGATTAGGAATAGAAGCGCCCCATTCCCATCTCTTTCAATTACTTTCTATGATTATATTTACATCAGTTTGGATACTAGATTCATTCATTTTTTCCTTTTCAACCTTATTAAATAGATTCATTCCTCTAGTCGTCAGAATTGTAATATTTATTATTATAATCATTATAGCTTATTTACTTATCCGGATTTCTCATAATATATTATTTAGAACTCCCGAAAATAGAGATGAACTCATAACTGAAGGAATTTTTAAGCATGTAAGACATCCAATGTATCTTGGAGTTCTACTCATATATCTAGCATGCATTTTCGTATCAATATCCTTGATTTCTTTTGCTATTTGGATTCTTGTCTTCATTATTTATGATAGATTAGCTACATTTGAAGAAAAACAACTTGAAAAACTATTTAATGAGAAATATTTGGAATATAAGAACACAGTTCCTAAATGGATACCTCGTTAATAATAAACATTTTAAAAAAATTTATTTAGTGAAAAGAGAGCGAAAATTTTCCATCCGATTTCTATTTGCGTTAAAATCGTAACCACCTATACGTGATTGTGAACGAAAATGTATTAGTTTTTCTTCATCGTTAATTAAAAATTCGACATCATCCTTAAAACGAAATAAGCTAGTCGTAAATACTACATGTAAATAATATTCTGATTTTTCTAATATTTTTGTTCGTTTTAACGATTTTATTATTTGTTCAATTTTTTGCATTGCATCCTCAGCCGAACCTTCGAAAGTTATTGGTGTGATATAATGTAAACCATCTTGTTTAGGGCTCATAGTTGATACACATACTTGTTTAGCAGGACAAGGCATTAATTTTCCGTCAACTAATCCTGTTTTTCTAGCTTGTTTTACCATTATAACCACCATTTATAGGTTAAATTCTTCTATTTTTTTATTCACAAGTTCCTTTAACTCATCAATAGTTTTCACTACATTCATCTCGTCTTGAGTAATGAATAAATCTAAGCCGACTTTATCCAAAAGATAAGCTGATGGGAATTTGGCATCTTTCACATCATATTTTTGATTGAACTCGTCTTTATGTAAGAACTCGAATTTAAATTTGTCTTTCTTTTTGAATTCAATAGGTACATCAAGATCATTTACGAAATTCTTCCAATCTTTTTTCATACCAAAAGCACCGAATGTAACTTGGCAAAGATTGCATTGATAGGTGCTCTTTCTAAACGTTTTATGTAGAGTGTCTTTCAAACCGTTAAAAAAACCTCCAGAATCGGCATTATAAACAAAAATTAGTTTTTTTTCTGCTTCTTCACTCATTACAATGCACTTATACTTATTCTGTTAATATTTTTTTTCATTTTTTTTTATTTATAGGTTATAAATCATAAATTAGAATTTAATAGAAATGTAATAAAAAAATTCAATTAAGTTAGGATATTAGTAATATAGGGTGATTTACTCAATTTATTTAGAACTAAAGCTTCCATTTCATCTAAATCTTTAACTGAATTCATTTCATCTTGTGAAATTATCAATGTAAGTTGATTGTTGCGAACTAAATACGCAGAGGGATACAACGCATCTTTTACATTGTATTTCATTACAAATTCATCTCTGTGTAGAAATTCAGTGTCTATATTTAGATTTTTTATGAAATTCTTCCAGTCTTTTTTCATTGAAAAAGCCCCATAGGTGACTCCACATAACCGGCATTGATATGAGCCAGGTCGAAGAATTTTCTTCCAAAAATCCTTTACTATACTTATAACATCTGAATCCGCATTATAAACAAAAACTAACTTTTTCTCATCCATTTAACCCACGTGAATTTATTATTCGCTAATAAAAAACCAATAAGGAAAGAATTTTAATATCTTCATTATGATAAATAAACTTTCACAGGAAGGTTATAATAAATATAAAGGAAAAATGAAGAATTAGTAATGATTCATTTAAGTAGATAACTTAAGAATTTTCAAAAATTTGTTTGATTTTTTTCATTCTATTTCGATTTACACGCCAATCATAATAACCGAAACGAGCTGAAGATCGAAAATGGATAATCTTTTCTACTTCATCAAAATAGAATTCAACATCATCCACAAAACGCCAGAATGCTGTTCTGAACTCAAAGTATAAATAATTTTCAGTCTCAGAAATTAGTTTTACACGTTTAAAAGTATTTACTATCGAGGTAAGTTTAGATTTTGCTTCTTCCAAGCTTGTTTCATATTTTATCGGCTCCATTTTATGACTTTTTTCATTACTTTGACTCGAAACACATTTAGGAGATTTCGGACAAGGACGAAATTTTCCCTCTATAATTCCTAATCTTTTTTTTCTTTTCTTCATGATTACAAAATTCTCATTTATACATCAAGAATATCCTTGATGTCAGGATTGATTTTGGATTGATCAAAAGGTGTAGTTCTACCAGTTTCTAAAAATATTTTGATTTCATCAACATATCTGTCCTCGAAATCCTCTACAAAATATGAAAGTCTTTCTTTTAAACTCTTATTAGCAGGCGAAGAAAGAATCAAAGCTGCTTTTATCCATTTACCGTATGTTGCATGAATAGAAAAACCTTTATAGCTTATTTCATCCATTGCCTTTGATCCTCCTATTTCAGATACAAAGGAATCTATAGCGCTTAAGAATCCAGAAATTAATTCATTATCTACATTTAAATCTTCTCGAGAATAGGTAATTAGAGGTAGTCCTGCTTTTTTATCTATTATTAATAATGTCCTAAAGATTTCTCTATATCTTGGTTTTCTTACTAGAGATTCCTCTCGTTCTAAAGCAATTTCCTTAGGTAATATTTCATACATCACAAATTTTTTTGGATTATAGGAATCAGATTCACT
>JBHLNR010000044.1:0-22464 GCA_048941385.1 Promethearchaeota archaeon | reverse complement strand
CCAAATGGGATCCTCTTATTTGGTCCTCCTGGAACAGGAAAAACTTTGCTAGCAAAAGCATTAGCTCATGAAAGTGAGGTAAATTTCATATCAGTAAAAGGACCTGAGTTTCTTTCAAAATGGGTTGGTGAAAGTGAAAAAGCAGTGAGGGAAACATTTCGAAAAGCAAGGGCAGCAGCACCATGTATTATATTCTTTGATGAAATTGATGCTATTGCTGGAATGAGAGGGAGATTTGCAAGCTCTCAAGTAACTGAGCAAGTTGTATCGCAATTGTTAACTGAAATGGATGGTTTAGAGGGACTTAAAGATGTAATTCTACTTGCTGCCACCAACAGACAAGACATGCTTGATCCCGCTCTATTACGTTCAGGAAGATTTGGTAGGCATGTAGAGATACCGATGCCTGATAAAGAGGCGAGAATAGAAATTTTTAAAATTCATCTTAGAAATAAACCATTAGCTTCTGATGTAGATATAAACCAATTAGCACAAGAGTTAGAAGACTATACAGGAGCAGATATTCAAGCAATATGTGAAGAAGCAACTTTATTAACCATTCGTAGAGCTATCTCAGATGTAAACATCAATACTCAAGATGCAACTTCTGTAAAAAAAGTTAAAATCTCACGTACCGAATTTGATGAGGCACTTTCAAAAGTCTTAAGATCGGCTGATAAAGCCCGACAATCTCATGAAATGTATTCAAAAGAACCTTCAGAAGAATTATATAGATAAAATATAAAATAGGAGTGATATTAGTGACGTTGGAAAAGCAGAAGGGAGAAAATTTATTCCTAAGTTTAGATAACCTCCTTGAGATTTTAGGAAATCCAACAAGAAGGATTATATTATCAAAGTTAGCTAAAGTACCTCTTGGAGCATCCGAATTAGCCGCTTCATTTGGAAGAAAGATATCAAGACAAGCAATTCATTCTCAACTCAAATATCTTTCTGATTATGGGATAATTGAAAGTTTCGGGGAGGATCCAAGAAACATCAAATATCGAATTAAAAGCAACTTGTCTCTTAGAATTAATGTCACCCCTGATTACTATAACATTAATTATAATGTGTCTCAAGTGGATGACTTCAGAGATAACTTAGAACTTCGAGATACAGGTTGTTATGTCGATTATCAAAAAATTAAAGGGACTAATCAAAAATTCAGGTTCATAGGAGAAAAAATAAAAGAAATAGAGCAAAAAACAGCTAAGCTAGAAAATGAAAGAAATGCACTGTTACGTGATAAGGAGTGCTTTATTATTGAACTCAAAAATTTGATGGCTGAACAATATGAAGAGAATCTGAAGACTAAGGAACAATCTAACTTAGAAAAAGAAATTTTCTATACCCTATTTTATAATCCCGTAAAATATTTCAAAAGAATAAATATTGATAAGTTATTGGATGATCTTTTCTTCAGTGAGATGGGCCCTATTCGTAGAGATACCAATAAAGTTACCATTCGTCATTTACTTAGAGATTTAACCAGTATGATGGATTTCTTAAGAGAAGATGAAGATGATTGGTTTTTTGATATTTAGGAGGTAAATACAATTAATCTTGAAGATCTAAAGAAAGAACTGCCAGATATATTCGAACGTGTAAAAGTAGATGTTCGAAGAGTAACAGGACGCCGGAGAGCAGGACTTACGTTAGGATTAGTCGAAATGGGAATGTATAGAGGTGGATTTATAGGTGGGATGTATTTTTCTCCAGGAACAGATATAGTTATGAATAAAACACCCTTGAAAATACTTCTTAATCAGCAACCTTATGAAATTGTTTGGGCTTATACATATCACATTCTTTTACATGAATATATTCATTCTTTAGGTATATTAAATGAACAGCAATGTAGAGATATTACCTTGAGAATAAGTGAAGAAATATTCAAGGAAACTGATCATCCTGCTATTCTGCTAGCAAAAAAGGGAATTGGAACCTTCTTTCCGAAATTAAGATTGATCTATGCTCCTCCAGATCTTAAACCTGATGGCATTCCGATAGAATATATTTATGATTTTGATAAACAAAGCTATGAGTATTATTCCTAGAAAGGGAAGAAGACCTTCAGGGGTTTCATGAAAATAAATTAATTTATCTATTTTTAAAATTGAATTGGTGCTGAAATATTTAAGATATTATTCAGAGTAGTCACTAACTTTTTATGTGTAAAAGGTTTATCCAAAAAACCTACTGCTCCGTATAAATAAACTTTCTCCTTTATAGTCCTATCTGCGCTCGCAAAAATTATCCTTGAATTCCCATCGATTTCTAAAATAGCTTTCAACACATCAATTCCATTTTTAATAGGCATTCGATAATCAAGAATAACTATATCTGGTTTCTCTTTAAAATTTTTAAACATTTCAATTGCTTCATTTCCATTGCTTGCAAAACCTAGAACTTGAAATCCTGACATACTTAGAAGTAACTCATAGAGCCTCTGTAGATCCTTATCATCTTCAGCAATGAAAATTTTTACTATGCAAAACCCCTCCTAAATCAAATAAAATCTATAAAACCCTTATAGAAAGGTTATACTGCTTACACAATTAACCTAAACTAATTTGCATTATCATTTTTGAATATATTCTATATATATAGAATATATGCAAATCACGTACAGAATTTCTCATATTTATTGTTATCTATTTACAAAAATGTGAATTGTCTTTATCATTGATCAATTGGGTTAGTAGAATCATAAGCTTATAATCTGGCTTAAAAAATCTAATCTTTTTTTCGTTTTGCTTTTTATATTTAATAGTTAAGATTATTAGATATGATTAAGATGAAATAAATAGAATTCAGCTTTTTTAAGAGGTAGTCTTAGAATTTCCAAAATAATCTCTAAAGAAGAAGATATAGATGACATAGTCGAAAAAGATATTGAGATCCGTCCAGAACAGTTGATTTTAAAATGGAAATACCAAAATGTCGATAAAAAACTGACTTACGACATTAAGAAATGTATTGGATGTTCCTTATGCAAATTAGTATGTCCAACAGATGCAATTGAACTTGGACCGATACCTGAGATTGCTCAAGAAATATTAGATAATTCAAATCCGAAAATTTTAATCGATCATGAGAAATGTTGCTACTGTATGCTTTGTGCGATTATCTGTCCAAATGATGCATTTCATGAAAATATTACACCTGAGGGACAAATCGACTTAGACGAGTATCCAACCATAGATAAGTTTTATAAAATTGATACGAAAAAATGTATTGAGGATAATAAAAATGAAATTTGTCGCTTATGCTTAGAGGTAAGAGACAGGAATCATATAGAAAGTTATTTTAGGATTGAAAAAGAATGTCCTACTCACTGTTTCTCAATAGATTCACCCTTAAAAGGAGAAGTAATTATCAAAAAAAACATGTTACATAAGTGTGATCCTCAGGGTTGCAAAGCCTGTGTGAATATTTGCCCTACTGAATCATTTTTTATTCCAGAAAAAGCAGAAGATGTGAAAAAATACGGGAAAATTGCTTGTAATGAAGATGAATGCTTTTATTGTGGTGCCTGTGAGAATTCTTGTCCTGATAATTTAATTGTTGTTGATAGGAAAGAAATTGCTATTACAGATCCAAAAAAGATGGGCTCCTATCCATGGATTGAAGGTTGGATTAAAAACATTAAAGAAATTTTTAGGAAAAGAATAATATCGGGAAAGGAGCAAATCTCTATACCTAAGATTGAAGAAGAAGTTGAAAAAATAAAGGTAAAGATTGAGGAAAAAATCCCTCAATTATCTAAGGAAGAACGTAAAACTTTAATGGAACTTAATGAAAAAATTCAGTCCTTTCTCCGATCTTCAAAGATCCGGTATTGGATGAAGGATAAAAAGACTGAGAAAATCAGAAAAGAATTAAATAAAATTTTAAATAAATAGATTTAAACTTATTATTGACTTTAATTGGTCTCCATATTCAGGGTTTATTTTTTCATTTTAAACACCACAATAGCAAGTAACAAAAATACCAAGGTAAGTAGTATCATTATCAGGAAATCCATAAAAAACATATCTATGCCAAAGCCATTAATCATGATTGCTCTGCTAATTCTTATCGAATAGGTCATGGGTATAACATATGAAACATATTGAAATACTGCTGGAAATGAATTTATAGGAAAAATAAATCCTGAGAAGAACATTGAAGGTATAAGGAGCAGTGGGATGAATTGAAATGCTTGCAGTTCGTTTTTGGCAAATGTAGATGCAAAAATACCCAGTCCAACACAAGACATTGCATAAATAAAAAGGATTAAAAATAGCAATAGAATATTCCCAACAATCTGGATTTGGAAGAAAAGCACGGAAATAATCAGTAAAAGCGCACTTTGCACTAATGCTATTAATGAATTTCCCAATAAATACCCTATCATCATTTCTGATTTGGAAGTGGACGTTGCTTTAACTCTATACAGAGTTTCGGTCACTCTTTCCTTAGTAAATCCTCCTGTCACAGTTAATATCATAAATAAAAAGAGTGCAAAACTTAGAATTCCTGGTCCAAGAGAATCAATTGGTCTTAAATCTGGATCCCCTGCAATATAGATAAGGTTTAAATCTATATGAGATTCTTCACCTGTTATCTCATTTATTACTCTTCCAATCGCTTCTGAAATTGCACCTATTACAGAGCTTATTGTTTGTGGATCACTTCCATCTATATATGTTGATAAAGGAATATAATTTGAAAAATTTAACATATCCTCTGTAAAATTTATGGGAATTACGATTAACGCATAATAATCGTTTCCCCCATAGATTCGTGGAATTTCTTCTGAAAGATTAAATGTACCTAAATCCAATACTTTAACATCAACCCTATTATCTTCCTCAAGGATAGATATGAATAATTCAGAGAATTGGGTATCTCCAACCTCATCAAAATTAACAATCTTGATGGGTACATGTCTAACAGGTCGTCCAAAAGCGTATCCAAAAAGAAGCATCATAAGAATAGGCATCATAATTAGTAATCCTAGTGTTCTTTTATCATGTAATAATGCCTGAAGATTCTTTCGTGTTATTGCCATAATCCTTCTCAAACTGATGCTCATTTTTATGTACCTCCTAATTCTTTTTTCTTCTCCTCTTGGTGGGTGTAATAAATAAAAACCTCCTCCATATCTGGTAGGCTTTCAAGGTTTTTGAGCTTTTTGACATTTTCCATTAACTCTAAGGGTGTTCCAGAGATTAATATCCTTTTATTCATCAACCCAATTCGATCACAGTTAGCTGATTCTGCTAGATAATGTGTGGTAATGAGTATTGTTACTCCTTGTTCTTTTGAGATTTTCTTAAAATAATTCCAGAATTCGATTCTAAGTTCAGGGTCAATACCTACAGTAGGCTCATCCAAAATTAGAATTTCTGGTTTATGTAGTAGAGCAACCGCAAGAGAACACCTTCTTTGCATTCCTCCTGAACATTTGGACACAAGCCTTTTTTTAAATTCTGTGAGCTCAATTAGTTCAAGGACTTCTTGGACACGAGAATGAATATTAGGTTTTGGAATTTTGTATAAGTCTCCAAAAAATTTAAGATTTTGCTCAACTGTTAAGTCTAAATATAAAGAGAGCTCCTGGGGCATAAAACCAATTTTAGGATAAACTTCATTAACGCTATTTGGGATCTCTTTTCCATCTATCCATATCTTAGCTCCAGGATCTGGATTTAGTATATCTAATAAAACTAAGATAGTTGTTGTTTTACCTGAACCGTTAGGGCCAATAAGACCATATATCTCACCTGCTTGAATATTTAAACTGAGATTCTCTACAGCCTTAAAATTACCAAAAGATTTTGATAAATTTGATATTTTTATCATTTCTTATAACACAAAAATATATTTTTGACATTATTACTATCTCTAACAAAATTTATAATACTTCAGTAATTTTTGAGGAAAAATTCTTAACCAGATTCTTTTCTTAAAAATCTCCTTGTTTAAATAGATTTGATTAAAAATAAAGTAGACCTATTTAGTTTGTTTTAAAGTTATTACTGATGATATTATAATGAAATTAAAACTAAAAGTTAAAAACAATAAAAACAAAAGATTAGTTGCTTGGATCCAGAAAAATAAAGATTTCAATGATAGCGTCAATCAATTATTTAGATTTTTTAAAGATCAGATCAAAGTTTCAAAAATAAGCAAAATTACGAGATATTATATTATATCTTCAGAAAATCCTGGGGTAATATTATCACTACATTCAGCAATACAAGATTTAATACCTGAAGTTTATTTTAGTTCAGAAGATTCTTTAGAAGCAAATGAAATCATGAATATTGGAAAAACTTAGAGATGGGAGAGGGGGGATTCGAACCCCCGGCCCCTTGGTCCCAAACCAAGATTTATGTTATAGAAAGAACCACTATAATATCATACCAGGCTAGACCACCCTCCCTCTAAGAAAAAGGTGAATCTCTTGAAAGATAATATTTAGTTCCTCTCTGATTTGTGAGATAGACTAAAAATTAACTAATAATCTAATTTACTTACTAGTATAGATATGAAAGATTAATATTCTAAAAAAGTTTTATCGTTATAAAATTCGATCTAATCATGAAAAATTTAGGAGAATCAATGTTTAGAAAGAGGTAGAGAAAAATAAAATTTAGAACCTTTATTTCTCCCTTCAGATTCAGCCCACATTTTTCCTCCGTGTAACTTTACGATCTTTTTCGAAGTATATAATCCCATTCTGGTTCCTTCAAAACCAATATCCCAATCTTTACCGTATCGTTCGATTCTACCGAACTGTTTAAAGATTTTCTTTCTATCATCCATAGAAAAACCAATTCCATTATCCTGAACAGTTGCAATTACAAAACTGTTTTCAATTTCGGTATTTATTTTAATCTCTCCATAAAGAGGAGTAAATTTTATAGCATTGATAATTAAATGGGAAAGAACGTCCCAATCCTTTGGTTTATAACAAAAATTAACTAATTGAAGCTAATATTTTTCATTACGAATAGTTTAGAAGTTACTAATTTATTTAATAATTAGCATCAGAGAAAGTCGTTTTAGGTCAAAATGAATAAAACCATCTATCTATTAAAGATTGGAAAGGTGCCCCAGTCGATATTACTTGGTTTAATGAAGAATCTCGATATTGAATTTAAAGAATTTAACATCAAAGTTGAGATTCTTAAAGAAGGAATAAAATTGAGAAAAAAATACTTTAATTCAATTAGAAATCAATATAAGGCAATTCAGATATTAAATATACTAGAAAAAAAAGCTAAAAACTGGGAAATTTTTAAACTTCTTGGAATTACAGGAAAAGATATTTATTCTAAGGATAAAAATTTCATTTTTGGATTAGCAAAAAGAGGCTCTTATGCCGCTCTTATCTCATTACCCCGACTTAGAGAAAATTTTTATATTGAATCAGGAACTGCTTATAGAAAAACAGAAACTAAAGAAGACTTTAATACAAGAGTGTTAAAAGAAGCAAAACACGAGCTTGGACACACTTTTGGATTAAAACATTGCCATAATACATGCGTAATGCAGTTTTCTAATAGTTTAGCTGATACTGATAAAAAACCTGTAGAATTTTGTGAAACCTGTATAACTGAATTAAAAATTCTCCTTTCATAATTAAATTGTTTCTTTTAAAAATCGCTTAGTGAATGTTGTATAAAGATTTTCGCTCAACTTCAAAATTTTTTTATAACTTTTCACCAATTTTATCAGATCGTTAGGGATATTTTTCAATCCAAAATAAGCTCCTACCAAGCTTCCCCCTATTGCCCCAACGGTATCACTATCTCCCCCAGCAGTAGCAAGTTCAAAAATACAATCTTCAAATGAGGTTAGTCTTTTTAAAAAAATAAATAATGAGCAAATTACAGTACTTATTGTATAAGGATGTACAAACGCTTGACCTAAATATTCTTCAATAAAATAAGGGGATTTTACGCCAGCTTGAGAGAATTTAATTAATCCTGCTTCAATTGGCATATCTAAATTTGATTGCAACTTGTTTAGTTGATCAATAAATTCCTCCCAAATATCTTCTTGAGAGCCAGAAATTGATGAAATTAAGATTTTGAAGAACTCATCAACCGAGAATCCTGATTCTGGATTTTTATCAATTAAAAATGATATTGCTCTAGCAATTATAATTGCTCCAGCTGAAGCTGCGGGATGTGAATGGGTGATAATACTTGATTTTATTGCAGCAGTTTTTAAACCCTTTAAACTTGTACAATAAAAAAGTCCAATTGGAGCAATCCTCATTACAGTACCATTTCCCCCCGAGTTTGATGCCGCTTCTTTCCATGGAATTCCATATTTTAATTTTCTGATTGAGGATATACAACCCCATCCTGGACCTATTGGTGGATCATCAAGCCATTTCACATATTCTCTTATAAAATTATCCGTGTTAAAGCCATTTCCCTGAATTAGTGCTTTTGCTGTATGTATAGTCAATTGCGTGTCATCGGTATAAGTTCGGAAAACATCTCTGTACTCTTGTATAAATTCTCTGAAATCCTTAAAGTAGGAATATATCTGTTTCCGAAGTTTATTCTGAAAGGGACAACCTAGGGTGTCACCGATTGCAACCGCTATTAACGTACCTTGAAATTTATCTAATAAATCTAATGACATTGTAAATCAATATAAATGTTTGATCTTTTAACTTTTTGGTAATTCCAAAAGGGAAGGATCAAATTTTTTCTTTAAATAAAAGGAAAAAAATAGTATTAAACTCACTCAATCAAAACTTAACTATGAAGTTATTAAAAAGTCTTATATAGGTACATTACTAATTTAAGTTTTAACCCATAAAATAAAATAAGTAAAAGAATTTCTTATGGCTGAGATAGAGAAACTTAAAAATGTTATCACAGCAATGATAACCCCTTTTAATGAAGATTTTACAATAGATGAAGAAAAATATAGGGAATTTATAAAATTTCAAATAGAAAATGGTTGTCAACTGCTGACTATGGGCACAACTGGTGAAAGCGCTACTATGTCTCATGAAGAACATCATCAAGCTATGGATATAGCTGTTGATGAGGCGAAAAAAAGCAATAAAGATCCATTCGTGTTAGCTGGAGCAGGTAGTAATTCTACTAAGGAGGCAATTTCTCTCGCTCAATATGCAGAGAAAATTGGGGCAGATGGGTTATTAATAGTCGTGCCTTATTATAATAAACCTCCTCAACATTCGCTAATTGACCACTTTTCAACTATAGCAGATTCAGTATCATTACCAATAATCGTATATAATGTACCAAGTAGAACAGGAATAAATTTAGAACCTGATACTATTTCAAAACTTGCTTATGCAAAGGATAATATTATTGGGATTAAATGTGCTAGTGGTAATATTGACCAAATAACTAAAATAGTCAAAACCACTCCTGATGATTTTATTGTTTTAAGTGGTGATGACAGTATGACTTATCACATCATGGCTTTAGGTGGAAAGGGCGTTATTAGTGTTGCCTCAAATATTATTCCTTCAAAAATGGTTGAATTTACCAATACAATGCTCAATAATGACTGGCAGAAAGCAAGAGAAATGCAACTTGAACTTTATGATTTATTCAAAGTATTATTCATTGAGACAAATCCTGGACCAGTCAAATATGCCGCTGATGAAATGGGTTTAATGCATAGAAGGATGAGATTGCCTTTAACTCCCCCCCTTAAAGAAAATCAAAAGAAAATCAAAACTGTTCTCAAAAATTTAGATTTAATTTAAAGTAAGATTTTTGAGGTTATTAAATTGATTAGATTATTAATTTTTGGGCCAACAGGTTCAATGGGTAAATTAATTAGTAAATTAGCATTAGAAGATAAGGAAATTAATATCGTTGCTGCCTGTGATATAGATAAGGTAGGAGAAAAATTATCCTATATAGCAGGTGTAAAAGACCCGAATAGTATAAAAATAAGTGATGTAAAAAATCTTCAGGAGATTATATCTCAAACTAAACCTAATGTAGCTGTAGATTTCACAGTTGCCTCTGCAGCAGAGAAAAATTGCATAATCTGTGCTGAAAATGGGATCAGATGCGTTATCGGAACAACTGCATTATCTCAAGAATTTTTTAATAAAATGGGGGAATTAATAAAAAAAACCCACGCCCCTTCTGTATTTTCACCAAATATGGCAACGGGAGTAAATGTATTGTTCAAAATGGCCTCTTTATTGACAAGTTATTTAGCAGAGTGGGATATTGAGGTAATTGAAGCACACCACCACAGAAAAATTGATGCTCCGAGTGGAACAGCATTGAAAATAGGTCAAAATATAAGTAATGCATTAGGATCTGATTTCGAGAAAATAGCTAAATTTGGGAGACAACGAGGTCCGAACAAACGAAATGTAGGAGCAAAGCGAGAGATTGGAATCCATTCGATCCGTGGAGGTGATATTGTAGGAGATCATATAATATTATATGCTGGGCCAGGTGAAAGGATTGAATTAAAACATCAAGCTCATAGTCGAGAGTGTTTTGCAAGTGGTTCAATTAAAGCTATTAAATTTATAGTTAATGCCAAAGAGGATAAAATTTACTCAATGGCCGAAGTGTTAGGGCTATAAAATGAGATAAAATTATAAAGAGCATCAGTGCAGATCAGTATTATCATCAATCATCTTAGTGTTAGTTCTAAGTCAGATTTCATTACGCCAACACTTCATCGAGATTATTAAGGGGTATCCAGCCCGAATAATCCCACTTCTTATAATCTTATCTCAATATAATAATGGAAACCTAAAATTTTAATCTTTTCCGATTATAATAATAATTTCAAAATTTATATTAAATGATTAGGAATTTCTTGATTCTTTGTTAAATCTTCAAGAGTCTCTGCTTTACGGATTTTAAATGTTTTACCTTGTGCTATTAGAATTTCTGCAGGTCTAGGTCTAGAGTTATAGGGGCTACTCATACTAAAACCATATGCTCCTGTGTCAAGTATTGCAAGATAATCTCCCTCTTCCAATTTTGGTAGGTTTCTTTCTTTACCAATTATATCTCCTGATTCACAGATAGGTCCAACAACATCGTAAGTTATGATCCTTTCTCTATCTTTCTTATCACACGAGATTATATGATGATAAGAACCATACATAGTAGGACGAATTAATGTATTAAATCCAGCATCAGTACCAGCAAACATTCTAAAACCATTATCTTTAATTGTGTTTATTTGGGTAAGAATTATAGACGCTTCTGCCGAAAGATAACGTCCTGGCTCAATAATAAATTTAGGGTTTCCTAACTTCCCCTTCCCGATTAAATCTTTAAACCTTTTGAGTATTATAGCTTTATAAAGTTCTAGATCTAATGGATCTTCTTCTGGTCGGTATGGTACTCCTAAACCACCACCAAAATCGATAAATTCAAATTTAACATTTAATGTATCTGCTAATTTCATGACAATAGTTAAATATTTATCTACTGCCTTGTCAAAGTCATGGGCATTGATGATCCCTGAACCAATATGAATATGAGTTCCAAACCTGTTAAAACCTAATTCCCTTGCTTTTGAATAAGCTTCGATGACCTGATCTTCTAAAATTCCAAATTTAATTGCCTTTCCAGCAGTTATTGTATGAGAATGATGACCTGCCCCAAATTCGGGATTAATTCTAAAAGAAACTGTCTCTTTTTCTTTTCCCAAATCATCATAAATTTTTGCTAATCGTTTCAATTGGCTGATGCTATCTAAATTCACAAGTATATCGTTTTTCAAGGCATATTCAAAATCTCTATTCGTAAACATATTCCCTGTGTATATGATTTTGGTAGGAGAAATACCAGCCTTTAAACAAGCATGAATTTCCCCTGTTGATGTACAATCAAAACTTGCTCCCTCAGAGTCAAGTATCCTTAGAACGGATAAATTAGAATTAGCTTTCATTGCAAAATGTATGGAATTGTTCTTATACTCGGAATCCAGTATATATTTTAACTCTTTATATCGATTTCGTATGATATCTTCACTAATTACATAAATTGGAGTTCCAAACTCTTCAGCGATTTCGATTGTGTTCAGATTTGCAAAATGTAAGATTCCATTTTTATATTCTAAATCCTTTCTCTTTAGCCATTTATTATAATCCATATTATAAACCTTAACATCATTATTAAATTTCTAATTCTTCAAGAATTCCTCTAAAAACCTTACTTACAGGACCTTCCATTAGAACAGTTTTACCTGTATAAGTGATTTTTAAATCTCCTCCATCGTTATGGACAGTTATAGGTGTGTTTTTCTTAAATTTTCCTAATATAGAACCTGCTACTACAGATGCACAAGCACCTGTCCCACAGGATTTTGTGATCCCAACACCTCTTTCAAACACTCTTACTATACTTTCCTCATCCGATATAACTTGGACAAATTCCACGTTTACCTTATTTGGAAATCTTTTATGAGATTCTATTGTAGCACCATACATATTTAACTCATCATCATTTAGTTGCATTTCAACAAAAATCACAGCATGTGGATTTCCCATGGACACAGCTGTAAAATTAAAAATCTTATCGATAATTGAAATTGGCTCGTTTATACATTTATTTGAAAGATTTTCTGCAATTACCGGTATATCTTCGCATTTTAGAATGGGAGGACCCATATCTATTTGAACGCTAATAACAGTACCATTTACTATATTATTTCTCGCAATCATAATTCCCTTTAATGTTTCGATTCTGATTTCCTTCTTCCGGACAAAATCGTGTTCATAAACGTATTTAGAAAAACATCTTATTCCATTTCCACACATTTCTGCTTCTGTTCCATCATTATTAAAAATCCGCATCTTAATATCCGCCTTATCAGAATTACCAACAAAAATTAATCCATCTGCTCCAATTGAGAAATAGCGTTCACATAATCTAATTGCACATTTGGATTTTTGTTCCTCTGGAATATTCCATTTAATATCGTTGATTACAATATAATCATTTCCCAAACCATGATATTTTCCAAACTCGAGACTATTTAATTTCATTTTAAAACTATTCTGACTATCGATTTGACCTTATATATTTTAATATTGTTAATAATAAAATTTAAATGTTGTTTGTGTATATATACAAATATACATATATCAATAAAATTCTTTTTCATGAAAGAAGAACAGTTTATTGAATTGTTGGAAAAAATTGGATTAACTCATAATCAATCCTTAATCTACTTTACTTTAATAAAAGCTGGGAAGAAGGGAAGTATAGTACGTGAGTTAGATCATACAACGGACATCAAAAGAACTAATATTTACCCGATATTACATGAATTAATTGACCTTGGGTGCATTATTGAAGGAGGATATGCTGAAAAATCAAAAAACGCTGCAATTTATATTGCCATAGAACCAGTAAACTTTATTAACCATCTGATTGAAAAGAAAAGAGATGAAATTAATCACATGCAAAAGTTTAAAGAAACAAGTGCACAATCATTACAAACTATTTTTCAAGAGGGTTTAGAAATAAAACTTGATGAAATTGATCCGAATTGTAAAGAATATCTTAGACCATTAATAAATTCGGGTTGGAGAATACATTCTTATATAAAAAGAGAAGAGATTCCAATGTTTGATTACGAGGTCTATGATTGTATGCTTTATGCTCCTCATGCGAGTATTTTAAAAGATTGTAGTTTCCACTTGTTTACATTTGGTTATGATATACAAAATGATAAAAATGCTCTTAAATTCTTTTCTCAGAGTTTAAAGAGAAAAACCAAAGAAATAAAATCCTATTTTTTTGATATAAAACAAATTCAGTTAATTGATGAAAAAGTTGAATTTTTTAATAATACCTTTCCTAGCTATAGAATGCAAATTAAAACTAGTGACCTTAAGAATTCAAAATATTTTTCAGAGGAATTGAAGGAAGATATTAATATGAAAAATAGTGAATATTTTGAGATTGGAAAGGCTGTTATTGTACCTAGTAAAAACAAATTGTTTTATTTTTGGGCTGAATCTAACCAAATTTTAACTGAAATTATTAAACCAATAATTACGATTGAAAAACTTTGATTAAAAAAGGTACACAAATAATTCAAGTTATACAAAAAATTGACCAAAATCAAAAATTTTAAAATGAGTTATAAAATATCTATTTTAAAAGAAGTGGAACTTATCTAATAATGAACTTTAAAAAGATATTAATCTTTATTTCCCTATTTTTTCTATTAATTCCTGCTATAAATGTGAAAGCATTCATCTATATTGATTATATCAAGGATGGGAATTATGCATTCTTTTTATTCGATTTACAAACAGGTAATAATACTCAAATTAGTGTATCTCATCAGGATAGTGGAAATTTTACCCTTTTCCTCTTTAACAAACGCCCGACACAATCTTTTGTTAAAGCTGACAAATCATTAAACAATAAAATTTTCAGTTTATCATCGCTGGTTGACTATAGTTTAGCTGATACTCCCTTTATAAACTTTACCGCTCCAGAAACTAAAATCTATTATATAGAAATTATTTTAGTAAGTGGTGGACCAGATACTTATAATCTTACTATTTTTCCAGATGATTATACAGTAACCAGATATTATCTTCCTATAATTCCAGGATTTCAACTCGAATTCCTTATAATTTCTATTATATCTACAATTGGAATAAGTTTTCTTCTTATTAGAAAAAAAATTTCTAGATGAAATAAAACTTTTAATATCCTTTATAATATCTTTCTTTAATTTCTTTTAGTTTTCAAATATCACAAAAATCGTAAAAAATAAGGTGAATTGATTGTATGAAAAAAAGCCTTGGTTAAAATTTTATGATAAGCATGTCCCTGAAAATATTGATTATCCCAAAACTACGATGTATAATGCTTTAGTAAGTACATCAAGGAATTATTCTAATTCTATTGCATATGATTTTATGGGAAAAGAATCAACTTATGGACAATTAATAGAACAAATTGACCAATGTGCTAAAGGTTTAACAAGTTTAGGACTTAAAAAGGGAGATCGAATGACAATATCTATGCCAACTACTCCTCAAGGAGTCATATGTTTTTATGCTATAAATAAAATTGGAGCCATTGCAAGCATGATCCATCCTTTAAGTCCTCCTAATCAGATAGAATTCTTTTTAACTCTAAGTAAAAGTTCTTTCGCTCTCACTATTGATAGCGTGTATAATAATTTTGAGCAAATTATAGATAAAACTGAATTGAATGCATTGATTTTAGTACAGATGAGTCCTGAAATGAAATTAACCACTAGCAGTCCAAAAGTTCACTGGTGGAATGATATTATGAGTAGGTTTTATCCAGAAATAACTGCATCTCAGATGAGCCCTGATGAAATGGCTGTAATACTATATTCTGGGGGAACAACTGGCGTTCCAAAGGGAATTATGCTTTCAAACTATAATTTCATATCAGAGGGAACTCAGGTAGCCACATGGATGGATCTATCTGATCAAGATTCCGCATTAGCAATATTACCAATCTTTCATGGTTTCGGATTGGGAGTTTGTATCAATGCGATATTTATGGGTGGGGGAAAAACAATTTTGGTTCCCTCTTTTACACCTGATCTTGTGGCAGATTTAATTGATACAAAGAAACCTACGCTAATATTTGGTGTACCAACCCTTTATGAAGCACTTAGTAGAAATCCAAAATTTCAGAACACTGATCTAAGTTTCTTAAAAGCAGCATTTTGTGGAGCAGATACCTTACCACGGACTACTAAAGAAAAATTTGAAAAAATTTGCAGAGAAAATGGATCAAAAGTACAACTTAGAGAAGGCTATGGATTAACTGAAGCAGTGACTGGTATTTGCGCAATGCCATTAGGAGAATATCGAGAAGGAAGTATCGGTATACCCTTCCCAGATATGATGATGAAAGTTGTCGAAATTGATACTGAGATCGAAGCATCCGTAGACCAAGAAGGTGAACTATGTATTCACGGACCAGCAGTTATGTTAGGTTATTTAGATAAGCCGGAAGAAACTGCTAAAGCATTAAGAAGACATAATGATGGTAGAATCTGGCTTCATACAGGTGATATTGCCACCATGGATAAAGATGGGTTCTTTTATTTCAAAATTAGGCTTAAACGAATGATAAAATCCTCCGGCTACAATGTTTATCCTGCTCAAGTTGAAGATGTTCTCTATAAGCACCCAGATATTCTTGAAGCATGTGTGATTGGTATTCCTGATGAAAAACAAATTCAAAAAGTAAAAGCATATGTAGTTTTAAAGGATAAAAATAAAGAAAGTACTGAAATGATAGAATCTTTAATTAATTTTTGTCAGCAAAATTTGTTGAAATGGAGTTGTCCAAGGGAAATCGAATTTAGTAGCCAATTGCCAAAAACACTAGTTGGGAAAATTGACTTTAAAAAATTGGAAGAACAAGAAATAGCTAAATTGGATAAAGTCTAACGTAGACTTATTTAAAACTTAGTGATTTCCTTTTACCGTAACAATTTATTTCAAGTCGAAATAGAATAGTAAATTATCATAAAACTACAAGAAATGACTAATTCCGTCGTGCTCTCCTTTTAAATAAACTTATATTTCATTTTACAATTCTCTATCTATCAAAAAATAAAACAATAAACAAAGTGATACTAATTTCGTTTGATGAATTAAGTAAGAAACTCGCAGAATTTATGAAAGATACTGAAGAAGTAGAGTTTACTGATGTTGATCTTTTTGCTGAATATCTTGAATTTCAAATGTTGCCCGGTCTAGTACAAGCTGCGGCTCAGGCGGTATTACCCGGTGTCCCTGGGAAAGCAGAATGGACTCCTGCTAAATTTTCTCTTGATATAAGCTATCCTGGGAAAATACAGGAAATAGAATTTATGCGGTCTAATGGGAAAAGAGCTGTTATCGGTGGAGAAGTTGTCCCTCCTTTTTACAACTTTCTAGGTTTAGATAAACGGAATCCCAATCCTCCATTAGTAACTTACGATGTCTTTGATATGGGTTCTAAGATGATGTTACCTAAACCAATTAAACAGGAATATGGTGAAGTTTTAGCAGATCCAGCAGAATGGGCTAAATTCGCAGTGAATAAGTTTGGAGCTGAATGTATTACCTTTCATTCACTCGAAATTGATCCCGCAATGGGTGATGCACCAGTTTCACAATCAAGAAAATATCTTGAAGAAATACTTCAAGCTGTTGACGTCCCGGTAATAATTGGGTGTTCTGGGAATAAGAAGAAAGATGTTGAACTCTTTGAGGTTACTGCAGCCGCAACCGAAAGTGAAGTTTTAATGCTCTCCGCAGCAGATAAAGCCACTTGGGAAGAAGTAATTCCACTAGCAGTCAAATATGATCATAATTGCTTATTATGGACTAGTCTAGATCTCAATAATCAAATTAAAATGAATAAGGATGCTCTTGAACTTGGACTTGCTCCTAATCGAATCGTAATGGACCCCACTTGCGCTACATTAGGTTATGGTATGGAATATTCGTTCAGTATTTATCAAAGGATGCGAATTGCCGGACTTTTAGGCGAAACTGATTTAGCTTATCCTATAAGCGGAGGAACTACAAACGCATGGGGTGCTAGAGAAGCATGGATGTCTGAAAAACAAGCACCCGAGTGGGGGTTGCGTCAATATAGAGGACCGATATGGGAGATTATCAATGCTTTATGTCTGAGCCTCGTTGGATTGGATTTAGCAATGATGTTCCATCCGGTGGCTGCTAAACATGTAAAAGAAATAACAGCTCAATTCTTTGAGGCTCTACCAAAAGAATTGAATGAGAAAGGTTATACTGATTGGGTTAACGCCAATCTAAAACGCTAATCTTATTATATTTAATTCCAAATTATATAGGTTTTTTTTTGTTTACTTATTTGAGTTTAAATTAAATCAACCATCATATAATGGTTTCATTTCCTTCTTCGTGATCCTTGTCAAAGTCAATATTTCTTATCCCTGTAAACATATATAGCGAAATTATAATAACTAAACCCCCCATTGCACTTAGAAAGAATAACAATCTTATTCCTAAAATTTCTACTAAATATCCAGCTAAAAATGCACCAATAGGAATCATTAGCAGAGAAAATGCATTACCTATAGAAGTAGCCCTTCCCAATTTATCATGTGGTACAGTTGTTTGTGTAATTGTTTGTATCACAGTACTATTAATTGGATGGAAGAAACCCATTAAAAATTCACTTAAAAATATTACTATTATTGCTCTCGTAGGAGCAATAGCTAAGAACATATACCCCATCATCACTAATACTAATGAAGTGAATGAAGTATAAATTTTATGATTCCATTTTTTTTTAACTGTGGTAAGTATGGATCCACAAATAATACCTGCTTGAAACCCCATGGAAAACAATGCGTAATCTAGCTCATCTCCCAAATGAATTATATTCACATAATAAGGAAATAATACATTTAAGGGTTGTATTATTAAGTTAAGAAGTATTCCCATCATAAGTAGAATAAACGCACCAGGAACCATCCAGATTGTGCTAAGCCCCTCAATAAATTCAACCATAAAAGACTTCTTTTCAGTTTTTTCTTCCTTGCTCCTTACTTTAGGAATTTTA
This sequence comes from Promethearchaeota archaeon, assembly GCA_048941385.1. Lineage (GTDB taxonomy): Archaea > Asgardarchaeota > Lokiarchaeia > Sigyniarchaeales > SOKP01 > Loki-b32. Next base: position 3,868 of record JBHLNR010000044.1, on the reverse strand, counting down.
ATTACTAATAATGGTCCTAATGCGATTATAAATGTTATGATGTCCAACCATAAAGCTTGCTGTAAAGCAACAGATAGTATGAAATTAGTTCTCAGAAAAGCCAAAAGAGTTCCTGCTAGAGTTGGGCCTATAAGTTGTACAATACCAGTAGAAAAAAGATTAATCCCGTTTATTCTACTTAACTTTTCTTTAGGAACCATTGTTGGGATAATCGCAATAATAGTTGATTGATGAAAACCCTGAAATACATTTCTAATTATTATAAAGATCAAAAATATCCAATAATAAGTAAACCCAAAAGTCATAAATATGATAAGAATGAAAGTTGTAAACGCCTGCGATGAATCTACTATTAAAATCATAACCTTTCTATTTAATCTATCAGAAAAAACACCAGCTAATGGACTAGATATAATCAATGGTACAATATAGCAGATTCGTGCCAATGCTAAGACAGTTGGATTCTGTGTTGTCTCTGTTAAATACCAAGTAATGAGAAAATGGACTGTAATAGAACCTAGAAGAGAAAATATCTGTCCTCCCCAAAAAAATAAATAATGTTGAAATGTGGTTATCGTTGGCTTAGTTTCCATTTTGTTTTCAGCTTTTATTACGTTAAATTTCACTAAATTTTCATTGAAATCAGATGTTGAATTTGCCATTCTTCACTAATTCCAAAGGAAATCGGCGCAAAATTTTAACAAAATTCGAAAAACTAAGACCGAAACCTATTTAATATATTTGAAGATAGTTTAAAAAAGTTATCAAGAAAAACCTTATAATCAGGGCCTACACACCAAACTAAATTGCTAAGTTAGATCTCGCAATGGTAAATTCTTTGAGGCTTTACCAAAAGAATTGGATGAGAAGGGTTATACTGATTAGGTAAATACCAATCTAAAACGATGATTTTTTATTACTTTTATTTTTATTATAATTTTGTACAAGAAAAGAAATACTTTATATTTTCTGTGCTGGTAAGGTAAAAATTTAAATACTTTGAATCAAAAATAAAAACAAATAACACATAGAAATCCTCAAGCAAAAGACAGAGAATGTTTATGAGGAAAAAACATTTTGAACTCTTCTCGATTTTGATGATTCTTATTTTTGTACTTAACTTTATATTTATTCTAAATAGGAATTTTTTTATGATTTCTTTCAATTCTAATTCTTCTCCCAATAAGCAAATGATAAATCTAAAAAATGCATACGATTGGGATCTCACAGGTACTCCAATATTAATTGACGGCAACGCCACTGGTGTGGATGCCCATAATTGGTCATGGGTTGAAGAACAAATCTGGTTTGGTGGCGGAAATGGAAGTAAACAATCTCCATACATAATAGAAAATATTATTATCAATGGACAGGATTCTACAAGCTGCATAAAAATTATAAACTCAGAAAAACATTTTATCCTACGAAACTGTTCATTTTATAACGCAATAGCGTCTTATCCTTGGGTAATGAATGGAGCAGTTATATTGATAAACGTCACCAATGGGAAATTACTCGATAATAATTGTTCAAATAACAATGGTCGTGGTATTTGTATGGAAAATAGTCATTACAATGAGATTTCAAACAATACTCTAAATAATAATCCACTTATCTCAATAGTCTTATACAATTGTCAAAATAATAATTTAACAACAAATAGAATAAATGGAATAGATAAGTCTGGATATGGCATATCTTTATATTCAGAATATAGACCTTATCCTCACGTGGATAGCACCTTTAACAATATAACAGGAAATATAATCAGAAATTGCGATCTTGCAATTTTATTGCATTCTTCAGGTGAAAATACAGTTTCACAAAACACATTATTCAATAATGAAGTTGCAATAAGATCTGGAGGAAATGGCAATAAATTATTAGAAAATAATATTAATTACAATAAAAATGGAATAGATGCTGCAGCACTAAATAATATAGTTTCGTCAAATTTCATCACAAATAATTATCAATTTGGTATATTTATAGAAATTCCAGGTGTCAAACAGAACACATTTTATAACAATACTTTCATTGGAAATGCAAAACATGCTGTCGATAATGGGCAAAATAACAAATGGAATTTTAATTCTATTGGAAATTATTGGGATAATTATACTGGTGTCGATGCAAATGATGATGGCATTGGAGATACACCAATGAAAATTTTAGGTGATTCGTTAAATTATGATAATTTTCCAATATGGTGGGATCCACCTACTATTCAAATTCATAATCCCTATGAAAATCAAATATTTGGCTTAACTCCCCCAAACTTTACTATTTCAATAGTAGAGGGAATTGCCGATACTGTATGGTATACATTAGATAATGGAGAAAAAGAATATATTAATTCTTTAACTGGAAATATTTCTCAAGAAGCATGGGATATGGTTGAAGAGGGACAAGCGAAAATTATTTTTTATGCAAATGATTCCAGAGGTTCTATTGGCTTTAAAGAAATTAATATTCAAAAACAGTTAGAAATTGTTAATAGTAATAGAGGTGTCATTTTTGGATATAATTTAATAACATTTCTTATATCAGTATTTTTTGTAGTAACTATATTAACCATAATATCAATTGTCAAAACAAGATTAACATTATCCTACTGAATTAATATTCTGATAATTTTAGTTATTTATTCTTATTAACAAATTTGTTATAATGAACAAAATCATCTATATCTCTCCTTACCCTCAAATATTTGCGAGAGGTAGGGTGAGCATAGCCTAATCTGACACCAAAAGCAATCTTCATATGATCCGGAATATCAAGAAGTTTCTTCACTTCCTTTTCTACAGTATTTGCGTTAAGAGCGCTTACTACATGAAAAGCAATTCCCATGGACTGAGCCATTAACCACATGTTTTCCATAATACATCCAAGACCTACAATACCCAAAAAATCACCTGGTGAAGCAGGTGCTCTTTTATTTGGGTTATATATTATGATGAGTAAGTATGAACTTGCTTGTATATTTCTTCCAAGAGGAAAAGTCATTTTTTCATTCTCAGGAATTCCATTAGGATTTCTAAAAGCAGGTGGAAGTCTAGTACCTAGAACTCCAACCTTTTTTCTCAGGAATTCTTCTTCTGAAAAAGATAACTGTTGATAATTTTCCCTAATTAACTCATTAGAAATCGTGAATTTGATATTACCTATAGCTTGTAAGATCTCTTTATCATCAATAACTATTATCTCGAAATTCTGCATATTATGCGGTGTAGGAGCCCATCGGGCGGCTTCTAAAATATTATTTAGGCTTTCTTTTGATACAGGACGATCTAAATCATAAGATGATCTCCTTGATCGTCTATTTTTAATTAACTCTAATATGGAATTAAACTGCATAACTATCTTAATTATGCGTCCTATTTAATAATTCTAATAAAAGTATTATTAGTTGAGTATTTTTTTTCCTTCAATTAACTATCTATTCTCATTAAGGTGGATTTTCATCTGGGAGAGCCTCTGTAGCAGGTTTGCCCCCTATTCCCCAGTGAGCCTTAGGGACTTCATGGACAAGGACCTCTACTGCCCTAGCAGGAATGCCCATATCGACAAAAACATTAGTTATTCCTGATATTATTTTTTTAACTATTTCTTCGCTGACTCCTTTCCACATATTTACATGAACTACTGGCATATTAATTTCACCTCTGTATTAAAGTTTTTAAGAAATAATGATTGTTATGAAAATAGAATGATTTCTCTAATTATAAAACTAATTATTAATTTATTTCTCTGCTATTTCTGGTAAATTTAAAAAAAAAAAAGAAAAAAGAATTTTATTTAGAATGATATTTTTTGGCATGCTTTTGCATAATTTTCTTAGCTTTTTTCTCTGTCTTTGCTTCAAAAG
>JBHLNR010000043.1:0-22514 GCA_048941385.1 Promethearchaeota archaeon | reverse complement strand
TCAAAATTACGTAGAGCAAAGAAATTAAAACAAAATAAATCAGTTCCCAACTGGGTAATTCAGAAAACAGGTGGAAGAGTTAGGAGTAGTCCATATTCACAGAGATCTTGGAGAAACACAAAACTAAAAAGAGATTAGAATAAGAATTTAATATAAAATTAATCTGAAGTAAAATGGCAAAAAAAGAAAAAGAAATAAGTTTAGATGATTTGGAAGAGGAGTTGGTAGAGGAAGAAGAAGATGAGATTGAAGAGATCGAAGAATTTGGTTTAGATGAAATCTCGGAAGAAGAAGAGATTAGTGAGGTTTTCGAAGAGGAAATAGAGGGAATTGAGGAATTTGAAGAGAGGGAAGCCCCTAAAGAAGAAGAGATTATCGATGAAAGAATTTATATAATCCCTCTAGCGAAAGCAAGAAAAGGACCTAGGAATAAATGGGCTAAAAAATCAGTTCGATTTTTAAGAGAATTTATGAATCGTCATTTTAAACCTGAATCTTTAGTAATTTCTCAGGAGGTAAATGAAAAGATTTGGGAGCGAGGTATCCAAAAACCTCCAAGAAAGTTAAAAGTTAGGGTTACTAAAAATATCGATGGACTTTGTGTGGTATATTTAGCATAGCTGCTGTAAATAATGAGTTATAAGTGAAGTCTCTTTTTTTAAACCATATATTTGAAAAAGTAGAAATTTATCAATCTTTAGGATGACAATTTTAAGATCTCAAATTTTTGGACGAAGTTTAATTGGAGTGTATCTTACTGCTAATAATTCATATGTTCTTTATCCTCCAACTTTATTAAAGCCATTACTAAAACAATTTAGAAATACTTTTACCGAACCTTTTTATCCCTTGACAATTAATAATTCTAATTTATTAGGTGTTTATATAGCGTCTAATAAATATGGTATTATCATTCCTCATATTACTAAAGATGATGAATTAGAAAAATTGAAAGATCTTTTAGATAAAGGAGATTTTTCTTCTCAAATTTGTGTTCTGAAATCAATCGATAATGCTTTTGGAAATCTAATTCTATGTAATGATAAGGGTGCTATTATCAGCTCATTTCTAAATGAACATAGGAAGGAAATCGAAGATGCATTGAATGTTGAGACTGTAGTGTATGAATTTGCTAATAATTATCTTCCTGGTTCAATTTCACTAGTTAATAATAATGGTTGTGTAGTACATCCTCTCTCTAATGATGATGAAATAGAGTATATTAGTTCTATTTTGAAAGTTGATGAGGTTGATGTTTCTACAGTTAACCGTGGTATACCTTATTTAGGATCAGGAGCAATTGTAAATGACAACAATGGAATTTTTGGAATTGACTGTACAGGACCAGAATTAATCCGAATTACAAGTGTACTAAAATTGTAAGAAATTCAATGTATTTGTAAAAAGCAAAATTTAATATTTTTCAAAAAATTATCCTTTTTTAAAAGCTTTGATTCAATGGATCTATAAGGCAATGTCAGAGATTAAAATTTACAGAATAATTGGTAATTACAAGAAAAAGTATAAGAAATATTTGTTCCGTAAAGAAGTTCGGGCGATGAAGGAAGAAGATGCACTCGAGAAAGTATTCAGTCAAATTACTTCTATTGGAATTTATAGACGTCAAATTAATATTCAAGAAGTTAAAGAAATTCCATTAGAAGAAGCTCAAGATTATCTCATTAGGGAATTATCAGGATAATAAATTATTTAAATGGATTTGATAAAATTTGGAACCAACTCAAGAATATCAAGAACAATTACAAATATTTAGAGTATTGAAGGAACAGAGAGATTTTTATCAGGGACAAATGGAAATTCTAAATGTGTCTCGAGCAAATATTCTAAATACTAAGGTAACTATTGAAAACATTAAGGAAGGAGTAAAAGCAAATGATGAAATTTTAGTACCAATTGGGGGAATGGCGAATATCAAGGCTTCAATTAATGATCCTGAGAAAGTTTTGCTTGCGATTACTCAAGATGTTATAATCGAAAAAGATTTGGATGGAGCTATTGAACTTCTTGATAAAAGAATTGAACAACATGATAAAGAAATTGAATTTGTTAGGAATCAACTACACAATATAGATCTTAATTTACAAAAAACAACGCAACTCATCCAAAGAGCGTATCTTCAAAGATAGAACTAATTTCATTAAATTTCTATTCGGAATGCTGATTTTTGCGGAGATATAAATGCCAAAGAAATTAAAAAACGTATTTTCTAATTTTGTTAAAAAAACGTTAACAGAAAAAAAGCTAGAAGATGCTATAAACGATTTAAAAATACTTCTTATTAGTAATGATGTTGCTATTGACACAGCTGACGAAATTTGTAAAAACCTCATTAATTCTTTCGAGGGACAACAAATTACTCGCCTAAAATCAACTAGAAAAGTTGTTTTTGAGACTATAAAAGAAGTTATTTTAGGCATTTTAACACCTGAGGAAGATATTGATATAATTAAAGAAATTAAAACAAAAAACTCGTCAGGATTACCCTACATATTCCTTTTTCTTGGAATTAATGGAACTGGCAAAACTACCACAATTGCAAAGGTCGCTAACTTTCTAAAAAAAAATAATATAAATTCTGTAGCAGCTGCTTCAGACACTTTCCGTGCTGGAGCTATTGAACAACTTTCTAAACACATGGACAATGTAGGTATTAGCGTTATAAAACATGGTTATAAATCTGATCCATCTTCTGTTGCTTACGACGCAATTGAACATGCTAAAGCAAAAAAAATTGATGCGGTTTTGATTGACACTTCAGGAAGGCAAACTACAAACCGAAATCTGATGATTGAAATGCAAAAAATGGTCCGTGTAGCTCAACCAGACTTGACTGTATTTGTGGGTGATAGTCTTGCTGGTAATGATGCATTGAACCAAGCTAGAGAATTTGGTCGTCATGTAGGAATTGATGCTAACATTTTAACTAAGCTCGATGCAGATGCAAAAGGAGGTGCAGCTTTGTCAATTTTATTTGAAACTAAGAAACCACTATTATTCGTGGGAACAGGGCAGTCATATGAAGACTTAAAATCATTTAATAAAGATTGGTTTATATCAAAAATACTTGAAATTGATTGGAAAGAATAATGGTATGAGAATTAACAACACTTCTATAGATAACTTAAAAAGGCCTTTTTAATTTATTATAATGTGTCAAATTACCCTAAATACGATAAGTATTCAAAACTAGATCAAAAAAAGAAACCTGGATTTTATGAAAGATTTTCTCTTTTCTATCAAAATTCAAAAAGGATTTTAAAAATAGCTAATAAACCGAATAGAAAAGACTATTTTTTGGTTTTTAAAATATGTGGGATAGGTATCTTAGTTTTAGGGGCTCTTTCATTTGTTATTCAACTGATCTTCTCTGTAACATTACCTATTGCATAAAGCTATTAATCAAATGATTAAAAGTTAATAACTTAAAAGTAGTAGACAACTATATGTTCTGGAATTGTTAATTCTTCTTCTTTATTTTTACAGGTGATAAACTTGATTTTCATGTTTATAGAGAGTGATAATAGTCTCTTTGTTAAAATGCCATCAATAATTAGGTATTGAGTATCCTTAAACTCTCTAATTTTTTCAAAAATCTCACCAACAGGCATGTCAAATAATTTCACCAGACTTTTATTGAATCCGATACTGTGTCCTGTTTCTATAGTATTTATCGCATCAACAATTATTGATTCATCTTTTATTTTTGCTTTCTTTAGATATTTTTGAAGTGTTTCTTCCCTACTATCATATTTTTTTCCTGCTTTAATCCCTGGTTTAATTTCTTTTAATTCTTTTCTAGATCTTTTGTTTTGTAGAGCTTTAATCATCTGTTTTCTTGTTAATTCTTCAACCTCATACCCATCAGGGGCTCTAGCAATGAAATCAAGCTTAATTAACTGCATTAATTCATTTAAAATAATGGTACCCCCTCGATCTCCATCAAGGAAACATGTAACAGTCTTCTTCTTTTTTGCTAAATCTATAACTGATGCAGGTATCTGAGTTCCTTGTACTGCTATTGAATTTTTAATACCTATTCGTAATAAATTTAAAACATCAGCTCGTCCTTCTACAATAATGAGATCGGGATTTTTTTCCACATCTGGACCTGCGGGTAGATTATCAGGACCCCAAGATATGATTTCTCCAAGTTTTATATCCTTATCTATCTTTTCTTCAATTTCGCTTTGTTCTAATGATTTCTGGTCCCATTGTTTTAATAATTGAGCTGCTCTTTCAATAATTTTCTTGCGTTTTGTTTCACGAACATCTCGAATTTCGATGAGAGAAATTTCAGCCTCACATGGACCAACTCGGGAAACAGTTTCGACAGTCGCCGCCAATAGTGCGGTCTCCTTTCTTGTTAAAGATGAGGGTATTTTTATAATTCCTTCTGAAACACCCTCTTTAGAAACATTTTCTACTTCAATCCTTCCAATTCGTCCAGATTTTTGCAGATCTCTTAAATCCAAATCTAAAAGGAGACCTTCAGTTTAGCCGATTTGCCGATAAGGCTATTGACTTCTATCTTTGGCCGAAAATGGCGCCGACTATGTCGCTTTTTTCCACAACACCTTTGATTGTAAATTTAACTTCTATAATATATTTAGTAGTAAACTCATTTTGATCTGTAATCTTAATCACTTCCTTTCTGTAAATTAATTAAATTTTTAAAAAACACTCAAATTTTATTTTTCTTCAGAATTAAACAATAACTTGAATAATTTTGATTTCTGTGAATTTGTTTTATATATGAAATTATTTTATTTGTGAATTTAAACTTAAAACCATCTTAATTGATGATTATAATTTATTTAATTAATTCAAGAATTTATTTTTTGTCAATTTTTTGATTGATTGATTAGTTTTTTATGTCATATTTATTTTTGTAATATAATTCGAAAAAAGTATGAGTTAGTTCCAAATGGAGAAAATTATTGTACTGGGGGGAAAAGGTGGTGTAGGTAAAAGCACCATTAGTGCCGCTACTGCTGTAACCTTATCAGATCTCCTTCCAAATAAAAAAATATTATTAATTTCTTTTGATATGGCACATAATCTATCAGATTTATTTAATACCGAAATAGGAAACAAGCTAACACCTTTAACGGAAAATCTCTGGGGAATCGAACCCGATCCCAATATAAACGCGAAAAGATACACTGATAATTTAATAACCAAGATGAAATCATTAATGAAGGAGATGCCAATTGTTGGTTTAATTCCTCAATTAGATACTTTTATTGATACAACTTTTACCGCAGATTCCATCCCGCTAGCTCTTAAGAATGCAATGTTTTTTCAGGAAATTCTGGACGCAGAAAATGAGCAATCTATGCAATTTGATATAATTGTTGCTGATTTTCCTCCAACCGGAAATATGGTTGCCTTATTTGAAATTCCTGAGGACCAAGTTAAGGTTGTGTTGAAGTATTCCTTGAATTTTTATAATTCTATTAAAGAAGCAGTTAGAGAATTCTCAAAATTATTTCGTAAATTAATTAAACCATTCGATGATTCAAAAAAAAGAAAAGAATTGGGAAAGGAGATCTTCCAAATGTTAGAAGAACTTGAAAAACGAGGGGAGAGGATAACAGAATTAATTCATACGATTGGATCATTAAGACTTGTGACCATCGCAGAAAAACCAAGTTTTGAAGAAATAAAAAGAGCACGGGATTTAACAAAGAAATATATTAAACTCGATGGTGTTCACATTAATATGATAACACCTCAATCCAAAAAATGTGATTTTTGCAATAATATCAGGTCAATTCAGCTCGCTTATATCGAAGAAATAAAAAATGAGTTTAGAAATTTAAAGATTTGGGAATCAAATAGATTAGAACAAGAACCTTTTGGAGTAAAGGGATTAAGGAATTTAGCTTTTGAAGTGTATGGAAATTCTACTTCTGAAGAAATCTTAAAACCTAATGTGTAATTAAGCTCTTTGTTTCTCTAGATTTTCTCTTTTTAAGAAGTAGGCTTTTCGAAAAATTTCATACTCTTCTTTAGATAAGATATTTTTAAATTTTTCAACATACCCTGCTGTTATTCTAAAGGCTTTCTCAACCGTGGAACAAGGATAATCAATACACTTCCCGCAATTATTAATATTTCTTTCTATACAACATTCTTTTATACCATATTCACAATTTTCAACATCTTGACATCCCTCACATTTATTCTTCTCTGGATCGTCCAAATTATAATGCCAGCCAACTTTTTTCATTAGGAATGCAACATCTTTTAGCTTTTCCCTGCTGCCACTTAATGTTGCGATAAATCTTGGACAATAGGTGCAACAATCCCCGCAATATGCTAATTTATTTGTAGACATTATGTAAAAACCTTATTTCGAATGAGATATGTAATTTTTAGTCCTTAAAATATATATAAATTTTTCATTCTAAATTTAAAACAAGTTTTATTGATTTCGAAAAAAATTATAATATTAAAAAAAAATTAAGTACCTTCTTCATAACCATGTATATAATTATATTGTTCCTTTGTTAAAGTATCAATCTCAACACCCATAGATTTAAGTTTTAAAAATCCAACTTTATCATCTATGTCAGAGGGAACTTCAATTATTCCAGGTTTTAAAGAGTTTTTATTTCTGACTATGAACTCAGACATTAGCGATTGAAGCGCAAAAGACATATCCATAACTTCACTGGGGTGTCCCTCAGATAAAACTAGGTTAGCTAATCTCCCTTTGGCAAGTAGATAGACTCTTTTACCATCAGGTAAGATCAATTCTTCGACATTAGAACGAATTGGATTTATCTCTTTTGAGTATTCATATAATTCTTTTGTTGGAATTTCAATGTTAAAATGCCCAAGATTACCAAGAATGACTCCATCCTTTAATTTATTGAACATTTCTATGGTTGGGGCTATCACGTGTTTGCACCCTGTAGCTGTTAGGATTATATCTGCATTTGGTAATGCTTCAGCAATTGGCTTTACATTAAAACCCGCGAATTTAGCTTGAAGTGCTTTGATTGGATCTACTTCAGTTACAGTAACATTAGCACCTAGCCCACGTGCTCTTAATGCCATACCACTACTACAATGTCCATAGCCTGCAATGACAACATTTTTACCAGCAAAAAGAACATGCATTCCATAGATTGCAGATACAATACCCTGTCCTGTGCCTAATTCGTTATCAAATTGATTTTTACATCTAGCATTATTAACAGGGAATAGAGGTACTTTCAAAACTCCTTTTTTCTCCATTGCTTTAAATCTCTTGACACCTGTAGTGGTTTCTTCTTGACATGCAATAATAGTACCTGATGTTATTAGTTCTTCATATTCTTGGTGAGCCGTAACTATCATATCAGCCCCATCATCAATTAAAATATTTGGGTTAGCGTTTAGGCATTGTCTAATGCACCAATAAAATTCTTCATCTGTATTACCATGCCAAGCGAATATGTTAATCCCTTCTTGCACTAATGCTGCTGCTACATCATCTTGAGTTGATAATGGATTACTACCGCAAAGATATACTTCAGCTCCTCCTGCCTTAAGTGTTCTAGCTAAAATACCTGTTTCTTTTGTTACATGTAAACATCCAGCAATAGTTACACCTGTTAATGGCTTTTCTTCTTGAAATCTTTTACGAATAACCTTAGCTGTAACAGGCATTTTGCTTTCTGCAATATATAATGCTTCTTTTCCTTTTTCTGCTAATGTCTCATCTGCTACTTTGTGATTTACCATTTAATCTCACTTCTTAATTTATATTGATAATAATTTTAATTAATTAATAAAATTATTTTTGGTCAAAAGCTAGGATTTTTATTTGAAATTCAACATATAATTAATATTATAGGAGAAAATTAAAAAAGTGTTATTATATGAGTAATAACAAATATCAATTAAAATCACAGGACTTTATAAAAAATTTAATGGGAAGCACCAAATTTAACATTTCAAAACATTCGCATAGTTTAGGAGTTTCTAGACAAACATATCAAAACAAACTTGATGGTCTGAGAGAAAAAAAAATAATTAGCAATTTTACAATAAACATTAATCCAAATCTTCTACCCAATAATCTAAAATACGTAATGATTGAAATTAAAACCAACCCAAAAGAACCCATATTGGTAAATCAGTTATTGAAAATCCCCCAATTAAGAATGTTGGATGGCATTATTGGAGAATTTTCTTTATTTGCTCTATTTATCTTTAAATCCCCCCAAGAATATTATAATACTTTGAATAAAATCGATAGAATAATGTCAAAATCATATTTTAAGAAATATCAAATCATCGAAACAATTAAAGTGTTTAAAACAAATGGGATTAGTTTGGATAACATTAACGGTCAATTTATTGGTTTAAGCTTCGAATTAGATGATATTGATTATAATATCTTAAATGTATTAAGAGATGGTCAAGGACTCAAACCGATATCTACCTACGAAATTAGAGAATTTTTCAAAGAAAGACTTGCTACAGAATTATCACAATCTACCATTCATAATAGAATTAAAAAATTAGAAAAAAATGGTGTAATCTTAAATTACGCAGTTAATTTTTCTCCATCTAGGATTGGATTTAAAGGAAAGTACCTTCTTCGTATTAAACCCAAAGATCCGTCAAAATATAATGATATAGCGCTTAATCTGGAAGAAAGTAAAAATATTACTGATTTATTTCGAATTGGGGAGCAGTATGGTCTTTTTGCTATAGTTAGAGTAAAAGAAATTGAAGATTATGCCAAATTTATCAGAAATTTATATAGTTCCATAGAAATAGAAGATACTTACACAAATTTTGTATTAGATGAGTTAATCGCTTATACCAATTTTGTAATTTCTTAACATCAATAAATTTCTATTTTGGATCTATAAAATTCAGTTTTTACTAAATTATTAATAATTTTGGGTTATTAGAGAACTTAAAGTGATTAAAATTAATTCCTTGAATTAATCCATCTTATTGAAAAGAATGAGCAATTTTTTTGAATTATTAGAAAATAGAATTGGTTTTTCAAGAATAGGACGGATAAATTTATCTAAAGATAAAAAGCTCTATATCAGAACACCAAATATTATTATTCCAATTAAAAATGTTTTAATGAAACAGTTTAATTTTATACAAGAATTTGAAGACCATGATTTATTTGTTATCTCTAAAGAAATTTTTCTTAAAATTGGATTTCTAAGAGAAAAATTTAAGGATACTGGATTTATATTTCATCATCCTGGGACATTAGAAAAATTCGAAAACATCTTATTAAAGAATTTAAACATATTTTCAGAAGATAATGTTTTACCAATTATCCCTTTCAATACCCCTACTACTGCCATTGGAAGAGATTTTGCAAAGAGAGAAATAGAATTTTATATTAGCAATGCAGCTAGAATATTGGAAAATCATCACAATATTAACTTTGGTCTATCGATTAGACTCTTTGATTATTCAGAATTATTAGAATTATATTTACCGATAATTAAAGCTAATGAAAATATCAAAGTTTTAAATCTCAGTGGAATTTTTGATAATTTTAGCAACTTTAGAAATATAATTGATTTAGTTTTAATTTTGAAAACAAAATTAGATAATAATCTTATTTTAATGGCTTCGGGTAGAATCCTTCCTAAATTTTACCCGATTCTAGTATATCTAGGAGTAGATCTAATTGATTCTACTTTTTTGTTATTTTTATCAGCGGAAAGTTTTTATGATACAATTGAATATTTACTCCCAATTTATAAAGTTAAATATTTACCTTGTTCTTGCGTCGCTTGTAAAGGAAATTTAAAAAATTTACATGATGTTAAACATTCTCTAGATAAAATAGATTTACTCTGTTTACATAATTTAATTTCTGCGAATAATTATACTAGAAAAGTAAAACAATATCTTCGTTTCGAGGATTATCGTGCATTTGTTGAAAAATCATCTCTGGATGATACAAATATAATATCAATATTGAAAATCTTAGATCGAGATTACTTTGATATTATGAGATATGAAACACCGATTACTCAAAAAGGTAAAAAAATCCAATGTTTAGGCCCTTCATCTTATAATCGTCCTGATTTTAGAGAATTTAGGGAGAGAACTGTAAATGTTTTTAAACCAGAAGAATGGACTACGTTAGTCATATTGCTTCCATGTTCTGCAAAGAAACCCTATTCTGCTTCGAAATCACATAAATCTTTTCACAAATCAATAAGAAAATTTCCAGAGTTTCCCAGTTTTCAAGAAATAGTTATAACTTCTCCTCTTGGGGCTATTCCAAGACAATTGGAAAATATTTATCCCATAAATTCATATGATATCTCTGTTACTGGAAATTGGGATGAGGAGGAAAAAAAAATTACCTCTGAAATGCTTTTAGATCTTTTAAATAAATATGATAAATCAATCCCAATCATTTGTCATCTTGAAGGAGATTATCTTGATATAGCAAAAAAGATCAAGGCTAACTTAGCTCATAATTTCTATTTCTCTGTTGTTAATGAAAATCCAACTTCAAATGAATCTCTTATGATGCTTGAAAAACAAATACAAGAACATAAAAATGACTATAAACCTAATAAAGATTTATCAAGAGGCAGCTATTTATCAAAAACGTGGATTCGTAAATTCATATTTATATTAGATTATCAATTTGGTGTTGGTTCAGGAAATAAGATCATTAAGAATGATTTAATATTGAAAAAAGTCAAAGCTAATCAACAAATTAATTTGATAGATATAAATACAATGGAAAATCTCGGTTCATTTATAACCTCTACAGGTCAGATCAGTTTAACTATTAATGGAATGAATCGATTAGATCAAAAACCATTTTCAATGGATTCAAATACAATAGTTTTTGATGGAGAGATCATTCGAGGAAATAATTTATTTCGGACAGGTATTTTAGATTATAGCTTAAATTTAATCCCAGAAAGTTACGTTAATATTATCGATAAAGCTAGGAACAATATAATTGGGGTTGGAAAACTAATCGTTGGAGCAAATTTTATAAAAAATTCGAAAACTGGAAGAATTGTTGAAATATATGAAAAAAAAAAGTAGTGTCTTAAATCAAGAATCATTTTTTTTGGAGATAAATAAATATTTAAGGCAAAAAGCTTTAAATAAAAGGAAAAATTTGAATTCGCTGTCAT
Source organism: Promethearchaeota archaeon (assembly GCA_048941385.1). Classification (GTDB taxonomy): domain Archaea; phylum Asgardarchaeota; class Lokiarchaeia; order Sigyniarchaeales; family SOKP01; genus Loki-b32. The sequence continues at coordinate 11,346 of JBHLNR010000043.1, read as the reverse complement.
TGGAACAGCCAGTAAGCTTTTGGATAAAAAACGATAGGTTAATCAATGAAATAGGTAAAGAATTTACTATTATTTTAAGGACAAAAGGTTGTAATTGGGCTCTCGGGGAATCTGGTGGATGTACCATGTGTGGATATATACAAGACGCGAATATTGGAGGTGTCAGTCAAGAACAAGTTATAAAGCAATTTGATTATGCCTTCAATACCAAAATTAAAGAAATCACAAACGATGAGGATAATTTCATTCTAAAGATTTTTAATTCTGGGAGTTATTTTGATGATGATGAAATATCCAGTGATACTAGGAAACACATCTATGAAAAAATAGAAGAAATTGAAAACATTAGGGAGTTTGTGGTTGAAAGTAGAATAGAATACATAAATTCTGATAAATTAAGAGAATTAAAAGAAGGTCTTAAAAAAAAATACATAGAAATTGCGATTGGAGTTGAAACTACAAACGATCATATTAGAAATTGTTACATTAATAAAGGTACATCATTTCAAGATTTTAAAACTGTATTAAATCTATGCAAGGAAAACCATATTGGAGTAAAATCATATTTATTATTGAAACCACCCTTTCTTAATGAGCAGGCAGCGATTGATGATTGTATTACTTCGGTAAGTACTTTAATAAATTTAGGGATCACTACAATATCAATTAATCCATTAAATATTCAAAAAGGTACTTTAGTTGAAAGTCTATATCAACAGAATAGATATAGACCTCCATGGTATTATTCCCTATTTAAAGTCTTTAAAAAATCATTAACGGAGGAAAATTTAAAAGAGATACGGATTCTGTCAGATCCTTCTGGAGCATCGACAAAAAGAGGAATCCATAACTGTTTAAAAAGGGAATGTGAGACATCTTCACTAAATATGCTAAGAAAATTTACCCTTTCTCAAGATTTAAGTGTGTTAGATGAACCTGATTATGAGTGTGGATGTAAAAGACAATATCAATTTGAAAAACTGTATCATTGATCTATTTGTTAATTCACAATGTGTTCTTTAGGAAGATCTTACTCTCTCTTTTTTTAAATTCATCAATAAAGTTTAAAAAAATTACAGAAAAAATTCATTTTATTTTTTGTAAGGTTTAAATGGAAAAGGGTGTGAATTTAATAATGGATTAATTGCCATTTTTGTAAGAAAAACCATTATGTTTAAATATTAGCGACCATCTTTTATTTTAATTTTTAACCCCCAAATAAGGGAATCTCTTGAAAAAAAACTGGGTTAAATTAAATCTATTCTATATTGGAAAATCTAAAAAACATCAGATTTTTAGGGCAAAACAGTGGAATAGTAATCTTGAAAAAGTATTTAGACAACCAGTTTATAATGAAAAATATGAAAGAATTGGCTATGTTAAGGATATTTTCGGTCCAATTAACTATCCTTTTATTTCAATTAAAGCCTTGCCTGATCAACTATTTGATACAAATTTAAAGGTTTATACCAAACTAACCTAGTTTTAAAAAAGGTATATCACTCAAAAAGATAATTTTAATAGAAGAAGGTGTAATTTATTTCAAATTGGAGAGATTTAAAACAAGAATTCGATGAAATTTTGAGTTTACAAACGAATTTATGCACAGAATGTGGAAATACAATCTTCTTTGACGAAAATAGAGGATTATTAGTCTGTGAGGAATGTGGTTTAGTGCATTCTGAAAACCATATAGATCGTGGTCCAGAATGGAGGGCATTTGATGCTGATCAGAAAAAGAAAAGAACTAGAACAGGTGCACCTATGACCTACATGATTCATGATAAAGGTCTTAGTACTATGATAGATTGGAAAAACCGAGATATTTTTGGTAAAGAAATTCCTGCTAAGTTACGAGGACAGATATATCGCCTTCGCAAATGGCAGAGTAGGATAAGAGTTTCTGATGCGACTGAGAGAAATCTCACATTTGCACTAAGTGAACTTGATAGGATGGCTTCGAACCTTGATCTTCAAAAAAATTTAAGAGAATGTGCCGCAAAAATTTACCGTGATGCTGTTGAAGCCCACCTTATTCGCGGGAGAAGCATAGAAGGAGTCGCTGCGGCAAGTTTATATGCAGCATGTAGAATGTTTAAAGTACCTCGTACATTAAACGAGATTGCTGAGGTTGCTCGTGTAGATAAAAAAGAAATTAGTAGATCTTTTAGATTTATTTCAAATGAATTAGTTTTGAGTCTAAATCCGACTAAACCAATAGATTTTTTAACTAGATTCATTTCAGAATTAGGTCTGACGACTAAATGTCAAAAAACTGCTAAAACTATAATAAGAATGGCAGAAAGTCGAGGATTAACTTCAGGAAGGGGGCCTACAGGAGTGTGTGCTGCTGCAATTTATGCTTCAAGTATTTTAACAAATGAACGAAGAACCCAAAGAAGTATCGCCCGAGTTAGCTGCGTGACTGAAGTTACAGTTCGCAATCGGTTTAGTGAACTAGTGGAGAATCTCAATTTGGGTATCTCCATAAAAAGAAACCACAAATAAGAATAATATTGGAATTAATTCTTTCTTAAAATAAATTTTTTTGGTTTTTTAGTTATATTTGTAACTAGATAAAGTGGATAAGCATTCTTTTTTTTAGAAATAAAATTAGACCAAAAATATTTTGATAATGGCAACATCTTCGTAAAAAAACTGACGTATCATCCTCATAATATAACATTTAATGACTTTATTTTTTTATTTTTATCCTATCGGTTTGATATTACTTATAGATTAGGTGTTAAAAAATTGGGAGATATACTAAACCAAAATGAAGTTAATTATTTCCTCTACAGGATTGAAAAGAATTTTCCAAATTTTGTTGCTGGAATCATAACAGATTGCCATGGATTTCCGGTGGCTTCGAAAATTTCAAAGAAATTATGGATCCTCGAAAATACTTTAGCATTATCTGCAATTACTAAGAACAGAGACTTTATAGAAGATTCTAAGCTCGTCCAAATTAAAAAAGACTTAGATAAATCGAAAAACTATAAATTACTAGTTTTACTCGAGAAAACAAAAGATTATAAAAGTCGGTTAAAACCTTTAAAATCCTTAATTAAGTCACAGGACCTTTTCTAAAAAATAATAATAAAAGATACATGGATATAGTATTTTTTATAACGAGCCGTAGAAAAACAAACAGTTAACTTAAATTTTTAAACAATTAATTTCTTCTAATATTAAAGTAGATGTTTAAATAACTATTTTTATAATTTAAAAACGTCTGTTGATTAAAGATATAATTGTTAATAGGTTGACCTGTGATTGAGTTATTCTGAAGATGAGGCTAGATTGAAAAAAATCCTAAATACTATCATAAATAGTACACCAGGATTAAAATATGCAATAATTACTGACGATACTGGAATAACTATTATGAGTCAATCTAAATTTGCTTTTTCTGAAAATGATAACATTCCTGTTGAGAAAATTGGTGCGATTGGGGGTGCTGTTTTTATAGCAGGCGAGGAACAAGGTCATATTCTAGGATATGGGAATATTAATCTGCAAATTACGGAATATTTTGAAGGAATGATATTTTCAATGAAAGTTGGTAAAGGTGTCTTATGTATAAGCACTGATAAGAGAGTACAGACAGGATTCATAATTGCTATGATGAAAAAGTGGGCTCCAAAAATTACAATTATTTTAAATCGCTACTTAAAGGAAGATCAAGGGGAATTGAGCAAAGAAATTAAAGAATTATTTGGAACTGATACTGTAGGTTTATTTTAATGTATTTATTTAAGATGGTGAGTTGTTATTCATTTAGTTTTAACATATTTTAACCAAGTATTAGGTCCAAGTGTTTTATTATCTTATCCTGATGAGAAGTTAGAAGAAGATTTGATTGCTAAATTAAAGAAATTTTTTGATTTAGAAATTGATGAGCCCTTCTTTGAAATAGTTCTTATAACAAAAAAGAAGAAAATTATCAATTTTCATTTCGAAATCCCATCTGAATGGGCACGAGGTAAAAGAGAATTAGCAATGCTCTCATTAATAATGAAAATGGAATACGAGAGTGAAAATTTCTATGCGTTCCTTGTAGATTCATCATACAAAATATTAAAAACCGACAAAGTGTATAAGGCTTTTTATAAAGATGATGAATTTCATGATAATGACATAGAGATTGATTTGACATATGAAATAATAAGAAAAATTCTTTTCGAATGTGTGTCAAGTTTTATTCAACGAATTGAAGATAGGATTAAGGGAATAAATAAAAAAGAGCCATTCCCTTTCTCTCCGTAACAAAAATCTTTATAATTTTATTATTACATTATATTAATGGGAAAACTATGATGGACCAAATCGCGTTTTCGAGGACTCATACGAATAAAAAATGAATATGCAGCGCAAAATAACGCGTAAATTCGGAGTTAATTAATCAGTTATAATCCTGTACAAATGGGCTCTTTGTTTAGCAAAGGTGCTTACCATAGCGATGAAGCATGAGTCAGTACGCAGGAGACATGATTATGATCCCACCAGTGCATAGAGATTTTTGCCTAACACGAGAGAACATATTTGATTTTAATGGTATATCCCTAAAATGAGAATATAGTGTTAGTGTTTATAGGCGAAATCTATGCCATTTACTTCTATTTTAAAATAATGAGAGTATGTCATCGTATGATCCTAAAATTTTTCTAATAGCCAAATTATTTAATCCTTCAATAGGTTCTCCTTCAAAAATTATCTTCCCTTCATTTAATACTAACATTTTATCTGCCCATTTTTCAACGAAGAACAGATTGTGAGTTGTAAATAGTATTGTTATATTATTATCTTTTCTTAATTTCTCGATAATCGTTAAATGATTATAAATTGAGGTAAAATCAAGGTTAGCAAAGGGTTCATCTAATATTAACAATTTTGGTTTCATTACAAGAACCCCTGCCAATGCGGCTCTCTTCTTTTGACCCCATGAAAGATTAAATGGTGAGTAATCTCTAAAATGTTCTAAATCAACTGCTTCTAATGCCCAATTAACCCTTTTCTTAACTTCATCTTCATCAAGTTTCAAATTCCTTGCTCCAAAGCTAATATCTTCTTCAATTGTTGGTGCAAAAAGTTGATCATCAGGATTCTGAAATAAAAATCCAATTGATTGTCTTATCTCCCACAAATCTCGTTTATTTCTTGTAAGAGTTTTATTAAAAATCTTGATTAATCCAGATTTTGGTTTTAATAGTCCCACTAGTAGTCTAAGAAGAGTCGTTTTACCTGAACCATTATTTCCTGTTAATGCATAAACTGAGTTCTTTTCAATTCTAAACGAAAGATTGGCAATTTCAAATCCATTTTTATAACTAAAATTAAGATTTTCAACATCTACGGCAAAATTAATGTAATTACACCTTGATATATTGCTTGTAAATTAAATACGAATATAAAAAAAAACAATACTACAGTGAAAAAGAAAAGAAGTCCTAAATCAAATAAAGTCAATTTTCTAGTCACAAATGTAATTTTCCCTGAAAATCCACGCATCTTTAAACTTTCATATAGTTTCTCACTTCTTTCCATATTTGTAACTATACTTTTACCCATGATGTAAGCATGAGTTTTTAATTTTTGAGGATAAGTTGATATATTTTTACCACGCATTTCTTGCGCTTCAAGTATTTTTTTATTTGATTGTGCTAAGATTGGAATATAATGTAGCATAACTATTAATGATCCTACGAAAATGGAGGGAATCCTTAATTTTGTTAGGGCTTCTATAAATTCAGAGTAGGTCAGCGAGGAGAAAAAAGACATGAAAACAAAAAAAGCCCCCAAAACTCTGAATAATATTAAGGAGGCAAGAATTAATCCTTCCTTAAAAATTGTGATTCCATTTCCAATATCAAATTGATAAAGAACGGTATCTCCTACATATAAAGGGATGAAAATAGTTAATAAAAATACAAGGGGGATTATTATTTTCATTCTCGAGAAGATTTCTAATATTTTTAATCTAAGTACTAATGCAGTTAAGAAAACAACTAATAAAATAGAAAATATTAAATAGATATCGTCAATGATGATAAAAGGTATGACGAAAATAAAGGGTATAATGAATCGGATTAAAGGATGAATTTTTTTTAGATTAGGTCTTTCGTTTTCAAGCCTAAAGGGTAATTCCGTCTTCAAAATTTAACCAACAAAGATTTTTTATATATTTCATATTATTTTAAAAAAAAATAATATTTTTATTGTTTCATACTTTTTTATAATTTAGTAACATTCTAGTATTTCACTCTAAAAAAAATTAACTTTTATGAATTAAAAATGCACATACCAGATGGATTATTAAATCCCGCAACTATTATTACCCTTTGGGTATTAGCTTTAGCAGTTATGATATTAGGTTATTTTAGGATAGGTAAAATTTTTGAAAATGAAGATTCTGAAAAGTTAATTCCTTACATTGGAGTATTAGCTGCCGTAATCTTTGCTTTTCAATTTGTAAATTATCCCGTTCCTGGAGGAACTTCTGGTCATTTAATCGGCGGAACTCTTGTTGCAGTTATTTTAGGACCATGGGCTTCAGTTATAATTCTCTTTTTAGTTTTGATTGTACAGAGTTTATTTGGAGATGGAGGTATTATTGCATTGGGAGCTAATACTTTTAATATGGGTGTAATTGGGGGAATAATTGGATTTTATATTGTTGTATTTATTGTAAAAATCTTAAACAAAACTCCTATTAGAAACAAAATAAAATTAACTATAGCAACAGCGATTGGTGCATATATTTCTATAGTTTTAGCAGCACTTATTTGCGGTCTAGAATTAGGTATCTCTGGAGCAGTCCCTCTAGAAATAGCGATCCCTGCTATGGTTTATTGGCACTTATTGATTGGTATAGGCGAAGCGGTTATCTCTGCTTTAATAATTTTTTACATTTATCAAGTGAAACCAGAAATTATTACGACAAAATCAATTATGATGGATAGTTTTATACTTATCAATATTAGTAAGTATAAAAAACCTCTCCTATCAATATTAGCTGTGATGGGAACATTAATATTGATGATTGCTGTAGGATTCACAATTGGGATATTATCTAGTGACCCAGATGGGTTAGAACGTGTGTTAATTGACCAGAATGGCGAATCATGGTTAGATAATCTAACATCTCCATGGATACCTTTTTTAAGTTGGATTTCTAATGATTTTGGTGCCGCAATTCTTGGTATTGTTATATCTATTCTTATAATGTCTTCAGCATTTTATTTAATCATCCGAAATAAAAAAAAGAATAGAAAAACACCACCATTATGAAATTTAGCCCTTAATTGAAGAACTAATTTATTTATTGAAAGACTACTTGATGCATATTAAAATTGAATTTATAACTATTATATTAAATGAATATAATATTTTTCATTAAATCTGCCACAATCAGTTTAAATAATTATACGATTAAAGATATACCGGGGTCTTCAGGTAGATTAGATGTAATTTCAAGGTGTATTTTGGCAGCTTTATTGAATAGAGGAAAATTTGAAAAGAGTGTTAAGGTTTGGGTATTTTTAGATAACTATAAGTCATACATATTCGATCCTCAATCATTTATTTATGATAATTTTCCAAAAAATGAAATTAGATTTACGGATTATTTTGTAGATATCATATTAAATAGAAATAGAAATGAAGAAAATGTAAATAATCCACTTCGATTCGCTAAAATTTCGAAAATAAGTATAATAGAAGCAATAACTAAATTCCAAAAAATGAATTATAACCTATTTATTTTGAAAGAAGATGGTGATGACTTTTTCAGACTCAGAAATGATATAGGAGTAAGGAGCAATTTAATATTTATTATTGGTAGTCAAGATGACAATTTTTTAGATTCAGAGGAATTATCGATATTAAACATCCGTAGAATAAGCATTGGAACTCATTCTTATTTAGCTTCATCGGTTATAAGATTATTGAAATTACATCTTTTAGTGCTATAATAAATTTTTTATTATAAAGAAATTTTAAAATTATTAATCTTAGATATGAGATTTTAGGATATTAAAAGGATTTGAATGAAATAGAAGATACTAAAAAAAGGGTTCGACAAAGAGAAATTTCATATAAGTATATTGATCGCCCAGTAGCATTTTTTATTAAACACAATATTTCTCCCAATGAAATCTCTTATATTGGGTTTTTTTGCTCTATAATTGCTTCATTAATAATTGCTATTTTTGGTTTATATTTTTCGATATGGCTCTCTTGGATTATCCCTTTTATTATGGGTATTGGCGGTGCTATGGATTTATTTGATGGAGAAGTCGCAAGAAGAACGGAGAGAGAAACCCAAGCAGGCGCATTTTTAGATTCAAACTTAGATAGACTTTCTGATGCAATTTGTATTGTGGGATTAATTTATGGAGGATTGATTAATTATTTATTAGGCTATATAATATTATTTTTAGTTCTTATGATTTCTTACACACGGTCAAGAGCGGAAATAGAGGGTGTCAATATGAAGGGAGTAGGTTTCATGGAACGTGCTGAGCGTATTCTTTTTTTGCTTTTTGCTATAATATTTGAATTGATCTTTTATTTTATAACAGAACTCTCGCTTGATGAACCCTTAACAATTTTCGTTCCGATTATTACTGGAATCCCAGTGACACCTATTTTTCTCATTAGTATTATTATTTATATTATAACTCTAATATACACCATTATACAGAGATTAGCTCATACTTTTAAGACTTTAAAGAACTTCAATCAAAATGAAGCTATAATGTAAAAATCTGAGTTAACCACTCATTTTAGAAATTTTTAATATGTAAGGATAAATTTTTTAAGGTTTCTCTAATTCAATTTCATTAGATTCATTAATATAGACAAGATAAAAATAAAATTAGCTGATTTTTATTCCAAAGAAAAGAAAAAGTGGCGGAAAAAGCGGTTCTAGAAAAGGTCAGGATTATAAGGTCCAATGCTACAAATGTGGGCGATTTGTTGCTCGTAGCAAAGCTAAAGCGGTGACAAGAAGAACTTCTTTAGTTGACGGTAGAATGTACACTGAGTTAAAAAAAGCAGGGACCATAATACAATCCTCGTCCACAACAAAATATTATTGTATTAGTTGTGCTATTCACAGCCATCAGATAAGCCAACGAGATAAAAGTTTAAGAAAAGAGTGATAATCTCTATTCTTATAAATTTAACTGTTTAAAGAAGGATGGAAGAGTAAAATTTATCTTCACTTGATTTATTTGAGTAATTTCGATAATAGCACGAATTAAAAAATCATTTTTTAACGCCTCATCAGGTTCATATATCTTTGCTTTTGCCGTTGATTTGATTTTAAGAGTATAGTTTTCTGCAATACCGGTAACACTTTCATTTGTCTTCAATAGGACACCTAATAATCCTAATTCATAATGAGAAACAATAAATAGAATTTGATTTTCTTCTTTATTATCCTTTTCAAAATGTACTACCTCAAGATGATCTTCTTTTAGTTCTTTAGGTAATTTAGAAAATGGTATAATTTTCTTTTTTCCCGTGAGATATGGAAAAGGTGTATAAAATAAAAGATTGAAACTTGAGATTTTTTTGATTTCTTCATTATATTTTTCTACGTCTTTGATTGAATAAGCTTTATCTAATAATAAATCTAACTTATCTACCATATCTTCTGCAGAATAACCATCTAAGACTGTTGCGATATAAGATCTCTTTAATTTTTCAATTAAAATCTCGCTCTTCAATGTCAACTTATAATCAATAGAGATTTCTAAAGCTTGATTATATAAGTTTGCGGCAATTTGAGAATGTCCCAACGCCAAAAAATAATCTCCTAATTCACTGAATACGATAATAGCATCAAGAAAATTCTCATCCAGATTAATTGTTGATATTTCTTCCATTATCAACATCGCAGTTTCCCTATCTTCACCTTGAATATAGAGAGCAATAGCTTTTCCTATTAAGCACTTTAGCTTTAAACGATCGTCTTCATAGATTTCAGCTAACTCTTCAGTGAAATTATATTGTAAGATTGCATTTTCGTATAATCCATGAAACAGGTAAATAAGAGCTTTAATATAATTTAGATTCAAACATGTTTTATAGTTATGAATAATCGTTGAGAATAATGCCGCTCGATCTAGTGAACTAATTGCTGAGTTAATTCTCCCAAGTGATACTAAAAGGTAAGCTCGTAAAAATTCCATCTTACTAATTTCTGAGCAAATGAGCTGCTCGACAACCTCATAATCTTTTATTTTGGTTAATTGCCCTGAAGCGACTTGGAGTAATGAGATTAAAAATTCATTTCCCCTTTTCAAAAGTTTTACAGCCTCTTTGGATTCACTTTTTACTATAGCATCTCTTGCCCGATTCATATATTCTCGAGAAATTTTTAAATTTTCAAGAAATTTCGTTATCCCTAATACTTGTTCTTCTTCACTTTTGGGGAGATCTTGATTGGAGATATATTTCTCAGCAATATTTATTTCCTCTAAATATCTTGAAGCTCCTATCTCGAATTTCATACCAGCATCTGGATTCTCTAATTCAATGTCTTGAGAGAGGATTGAATCCTCAGTAACAGTAATCGCCTTTTCAATTAACCAAGTAATTTTTTGTTCAGCGGGATAAGTTTTCGAGCGTTCAATCATATAGGATAGTGTATAGTTTAAACTTCTCTTCCATATATCTTTGAAATAATTTCTCAATTGAGAATTAGAGGTTGTTCGTTGTGTTTTGAGGAGAAAACTCGAAAGAGATAAAATGTTAATTTTTCCCTTATAAAGCAAACTCGTGTTTTTAACAAGCTTGAAATCATCGGTGACCAAATGAACAAGAGCCGATTCATTTTTATTTAACAAATTCTTCGCAATATAAATTAGGGAAAGGTCTGGATCTTGAGCAGGAAATCTAATATTATATTGAATGAGATCAACCTTTATATCATCAATTTCTATTGGCAATACTTCTTCAACGTGCAAAATTTGCTTTAACTTGTCTCTATAGGTATGTGGGGCTTTTACCTCCTCGAATACAACATCAGAAATATAATATTCATATCCCAATTCTTTTGCTGCTTTTTCTAAATTTCCTAGAATATTTCGAGCTTTGATTTGTAGCATGCAAATGAAGAAATTGGCATCAAATACTAAGTATTCTTTTTTTTCAGACATCAATATTCAAAAGTTTGAAAAAATCTTAATTAAATATATATTAAATAGTAAAATATTATAATGTTTTTTTATTGCTAAGTATAAAAAAAATTAAGGTTACCTGAAATTTAGTAATAATTAAAAATTGACAATGAGAGTAAAATGAAGATAATTGATGTTATTGGGTTTTCTGGTTCGG
>JBHLNR010000228.1:0-5248 GCA_048941385.1 Promethearchaeota archaeon | reverse complement strand
TATCTTACTGTAAGATTCTCAATTGAAGAATTTGATCTTATCCTAAAAATACAATTATATTGATATCTTAATTGAAAGCTCCCTTTTTTTGGAGAACTAGGTGTCTGAGAAAAGCCATAATTCTTCATTTGTGCTTTGGAGGTTATGTTTAATGTAATTGATTCATTATTTTTTATAGAGAAAAAACTCTGACGATTATTCATTTTAGATTCATATTCTATGGAGAATTCTATTCTTGAAGTTGTATTAATTTCGAAAATTAAATTATTTGGAAAACGATAAGATACAAATTCATTAGGATTAACAGTATCAGACTTTTGAAATCCAGCAATATTTTCTACTCGTGCAAAAGCACTTGAAAAAACTAAATTTATCTCAACAAGGAATATAAATAGTAATAATAGGCTCATTCTTCGCCTTGTCCTGTTGGTTAAATCTTTAGAACCCAATTGTTTTCAATTTTTTAGTATTTTTACATATGGCTAAATTAAAAATAAAAAAAAAAATTATTTAAAAATTCTATTGCTTTTATGTTCTTCTTCTAAGAAGAACAACTGTAATTACAGCAAGAATTCCAATGACACTGATAAGTCCTATGTACAAATAGAAATTATTTTCGGATTCCGGATTCAAAATTGTCCAATATGAGAAATGATCTGTCTCAGTAACTAAATATCCATCCTCTATAGTAGTTGGAACTGCAACCCATTCTTCAGCAGAGTCATCGTAATAAGCCCATGTTCCCTTACGATTTTGATTGTTTGCTTGTATCTTTAATTTAGCTTGTACATCACCTGAATTATTGCATTGAATTGAAACACAAAAACCTTCTTGATATAAAAGCCTTTGTCGATTTCTGACGGTATATCTATACCCTTTTAATAATCCTAGTTGAATTTGTTCTTCAGTACAAGTCATATTCATTTGTAAATCTTGATCATTATCAATTTCTATTTCAAAATACTTAACACCGATTCCTAATGCATCACAATTAATGTTTGCATCAATATCAACAGTCGAAGCAAAGGTTAATCTTGTCCTCTGTCGAAATGAGAACATTACACTATGATTCGCTTGAACCTGATATTGATAGGTGTCAACATTTACTTCAATAGGAGATTCTGCTGCTAACACTGTATTTGTGTTTAAAACGGTAAACAATGCGATAAAAGCAATAGCTCCAATTAAAATTTTATTTATTTTTTTCATGTGTAATTAAACCAAAATTTTATCTAATTGAAAGAAATGAGTTTGGTATAAAAAGCATTAAGGAACATTTATCCCCATTAAAATTTTTGAATCTCGAGGTAAAGTTGACCATAATATTTTTATAAGTACAAACAATTTATTTTATAAAATACGATCCTATTGATGTGAGAGAGATGAAATCGCTTCATAAAAATAATAATGCTATACTTCAAAATTGTTCGAAGCGCTTAATTTCATTAGGATTGGGTTTAAATGAATTAACTTTAGCTTTATTATTATTATAATATACCTTCTTTATCTTTGGAGGAAAAACTAAGTTTTTTCTCATCGAAATAAGAGGGTTGTTAAACACTAAATAAATTTAAGAAGGTTAAAACACATGAATGAAAAAAGCGATATTATGGTCTCAGAAATGATGGAAAAAATAAGAGGGAATCTAATTCTGCCTCAGAAAGCCTATTTTTTTGATACTACACTTCGTGACGGAGAACAAACTCCAGGAATTAGCTTCACTTTAAAGGAGAAAGTATCTATTGCTCAATCTTTAAATGATTTAGGCATTGATGTTATTGAAGCAGGATTTCCAGTTATATCTCAAGGGGATTTTGATGCTTGTAAGGAGATTTCAAAACTAGGATTGAATTCAGAAATAATAGGATTAGCACGTATTAAAAAGATTGACATTGACAAGGTAATTGAAGCAGATATGGATTCAATCCATGTATTTATTGCTACTTCAGACCTACACTTAAAAGAAAAACTAAAAATGACGAGAAAAGAAGTTCTTGAAAGTGTTACAGAATTGATTTCTTATGCTAAGGAACATTATAATGAAATTCAATTTTCGGCGGAAGATGCAACACGTTCAGATTTAGATTATTTAATTAAGGTGAATCAAGTAGCTGTCGAAAGCGGAGCTACTCGTATAAATATACCTGATACTGTTGGTACAATATCTCCTACCGCATATGGATATATCGTGAGAAAAAATTACGAATCATTACCGAAAGATGTAAGGATTGCGGTACATTGTCATAATGATTTTGGTTTAGGTGTAGCAAATACAATAGCAGGATTTGAAAATGGTGCTTCTGAAGCCCAAACCACAATACTAGGGCTAGGAGAAAGAGCAGGAAATGCGTCGTTCGAAGAAACTGCCATGTCTCTTTATGCTCTATATCAGATCCCGATGAATATTAATACAAAATTGATTTTTCCAACAGCTAAATTAGTAGAAAGCTTCTGTGGAGGTAAAATTACAATTGGTCGTTTAAGCCCTTTAATTGGTCAGAATGCCTTTGCTCATGAATCTGGTATTCATGCTCATGCAATGATCCAACATGCTCGTGCATATGAACCCATAACGCCTGAATTAATAGGAATTAAGCGTTCTGATAATGTAGAAGACATAATTAAACAATCAATCAAATTGGGCAAACATACAGGAGGTCATGCACTTAAAGCAAAATTAGAGGATTTAGGTATTCATACCTCAGATAAACAATTTTCTAACATCATGGCACATGTTAAAGCTTTTGGTGATAAAGGACATGAAGTGACAGAAGAAGATTTTTACGCAATTCTGAAAGATGTTTTTGAAGAACTACCAATAGAAGATCAATTTGTAAAACTTGAGGAACTAACAGTTTTAACTGGATCAGTTACTCCAACTTCAACAGTACGTTTAAAAATTGATAATAATGGGAATAATATTGAAAAAGTAGCTTCATCTGTAGGTGTAGGTCCAGTAGATGCTTCTGTTAACGCCATTATAAAGTGCTTCGAACCTATGAGTAAGATAAAACTTCTGAATTACCAAATTGATGCAATTACGGGGGGAACTGAAGCTTTAGGGCACACTACTATCGAAATCATGGACATTGAAAGTAATCACATCGTAAAAGCGAGTGCAACTCATGAAGATATTGTTATGAGTTCAGTCCTATCATTATTAAAAGGACTTAATTTGATTGTTAAGCAAAAAAATGCATCTAAGAGTTAATAAACTCTCATTGATACTTTTATGTAAAGCATTATAGTGAAATTGAGGATTAGCAAGGTGGAATAAACATAGATCTAACTATAACTGAAAAAATTCTAAGAGAACACTCTCAAGATAAAAATGTAGTAGCAGGAGATTTTATTTTTGCTAATATTGATTGCTGCTTAGCAAATGACATTACAGCACCGATAGCAATTGATGTCTTTGAAAGAGTTATAGAAGGTTCTGAAAAAGGTGTTTTTGATAATACTAAAATTATTTTAACTCCTGATCATTTTACTCCAAATAAAGACGTCGCCTCAGCAATACAGAGTGAAATACTCAGAGAATTTGCCAATAAGTATAACATTTTAAATTATTTTGAAGTTGGTCGTGGTGGGATTGAGCATTGTCTTATACCAGAACAAGGATTAGTTGTACCAGGAGAGCTTTTTATAGGTGCTGACTCCCATACTTGCACATATGGTGCTCTTGGTGCCTTTTCTACTGGTGTTGGATCTACAGATTTAGGTGTCGCAATGGCTTTAGGAAAATGTTGGCTTAGAATACCTGAATCTATGAAATTTGTTTTTTCAGGAAAATTAAGCAAATGGGTTTCAGGGAAAGATCTAATTCTCTATACCATAGGAAAAATAGGAGTCGATGGTGCAACATATAGGGCAATGGAATTTACTGGAGAGGTTATTAAAAATTTATCAATGGATAATAGATTAACAATGTGCAATATGGTAATTGAAGCAGGTGCTAAAAATGGGATAATCAAACCTGACAAGATAACATTTGATTATTTGGAAAAAAGAGGGATTTCTAAATATAAGGTCTATGAAAGTGATAAAAACTCAGAATATTGTGAAACAATAGACATTGAATGTAAAAGTGTTGAACCACAAGTTGCCTTTCCACCTTTACCTGAAAATTCTAAACCTATTTCAGAAGTGAATAATATGCAAATGGAAATAGAACAAGCTATAATTGGATCTTGTACCAATGGTCGCATGGAAGATTTAAGAATTGCTGCGAAAATTATAAATAAACACAAAATTCATCCAAATGTAAGATGCATTATTATTCCTGGTACTCAAAAAATATATCTTCAAGCTCTAAAAGAGGGATTAATAGAAATTTTTATTGATGCTGGTGCAATAGTGTCCACACCTACCTGTGGACCATGTTTAGGGGGACATATGGGGATTCTTGCGGCAGGAGAGAAAGCAATCTCAACGACAAATAGAAATTTTACAGGCAGGATGGGTCATATAGAAAGCGAAGTGTATTTATCAAGCCCTGCTATTGCCGCTGCTTCAGCGATAAAGGGATTTATTACATCACCAGATTTTATGTAAAGGGAATGTTATGATTGGTAAAGTTATAAAATACGATGTGAAAGATATAAATACAGACCTTATTATACCCGCAAGATATTTAGTTAACTCAGATTCTGAATATCTAGCTAAACACTGTATGGAAGATCTGGATACTAACTTCATCGAAAAAAAAAATAAATTTGATTATTCAGTTTTAGTTGCGGGAGCGAATTTTGGATGTGGTTCAAGCAGAGAGCAGGCACCCATTGCTCTTAAATCAGCAGGGATGAAATGCATAATTGCACCATCTTTTGCAAGGATATTTTTTAGAAATGCAATAAATATAGGGTTACCCATTGTTGAACTTCAAAATATTAAAGCTATTACTACAGGTGATGATTTGGAAATTATATTTACCAAAGGGATTGTAAAAAATCTTTCTAAAAGTATTGAGCTTATATTCAATAAGATCCCATCATTTATAGGAGAGATAATTTCGGCTGATGGCTTAGTTAATTTCGCAAGACATCTAATTTTAGAGAATGAAGAAGAAAATATCTCTCAGACTTCATTTTGAAGTAAGAACGCTAGGAATTTTAGGATTGTAAGAAGATCAAAATTGAAATGTTGAAGTTTAAGTTTTTATATTATGATTTTGAAAATATTATTAAAGATATTCAAATTAAAATATTTATATGGAATTCATCTTAAAATTATTTTAATTTGAATTTTA
>JBHLNR010000227.1:0-5252 GCA_048941385.1 Promethearchaeota archaeon | reverse complement strand
AATCCTTTTTTTCGGAGCTCTTCCATCATAACTTCAAGTTCTTGCACACCTTTTTGAGCAATCGAAGCAACTTCTTCAATAGTGTTCATTCCATCGCAAATCTTCAAGACTTTAAATTGATCTTTAGTAAGCATTCCCAATTGTACTGCCATGGGTGAAATTTCCTTCACAACCACTGGAATTCGTACTTCACCACCAGCTTCTGCGGTTTCAGCACCTATTTCTTCCGTACTTGGTGATTCTCCAAAGAAGGATTTTACTCCTGTGATATCATAATTGTCATTTATGTACACATAAATCGTATGTTCTTGTCCGGACAAATCATCTGGGTCTTCTAGATCTGGATTAGGGTTAGCATGTTTATATTCCTTTGTGTAAATACCCATCTCAAGACCACTTATAATCTCTTTTTTATCTATATTCAATGAAATCATATCTTCGCAGATATCACACCACGCCCATGCTTCAATAAGTTGGAAGTATTTTCTCACTTTATTTTCTGGCATTGTACTATACTATAAGGTATATTAAAATTTATATAATCAAATATATGCAAACTAGGGTGTTGATTAATTTAAATTTTGATTATATTTTCTTTCTTGATAATTAAGTCAATTGAATATTATTAAGATTTATAACGTTTTTACCTCAAGACTAAAGGTTAAAACCAAAAAGAATTAAAGTTATATTATATTTTCAAATCCAAATTGTATTAATATAGTATTTGATTATTTCATGAGCACTTATAGGAAGAATGTTTGTTTCGGATGTGGTCGCCCGATAACGCCATACGAATCTGCAGTACACTTTCCCTGTCCACAATGTGGAGATGTTACTATTTGGAGATGTGAGCGCTGTAGAGAATCAGGAAACTCCTTCCGTTGTTTGAAATGTGATTTTGAAGGGCCTTAGATATAATGTAAGAGATTTGATCATAATGGGAGAATATGTTGCTTTAATAGATGTCGTGCCAGAAGAAACTGATATCAATTTTGAAGAGTTTGTAGGAAAATTAAAATCTGTACTTCCTGAAAGCTGTACTATAGAAAAATATGATATTTTACCCGTCGCATTTGGATTAAAAAAAACTCGAGTTCGAGTGAGATATCCTGAGGAATGGGGCGGTACTGACAAACTTGAAGAATTATTTGGCCAAATTGATGGAATTCAAGGTATCGAAGGTATTGCTTTTTCAAAAGCATAAATATAATTCCTTTTTTTTAGCCTGTTCTTTTAAAAAGCTTATCAAGTTCACTATATGATAAAAATCTTAAAGTAGGCCTTCCATGTGCACAATGATAAGAATCTTTGCAAGCGGCTAAATCTATTAGTAGATTTCTTATATCTTTCAAAGATAAATCATCCCCTCCTCTAATGGATTTATGACAGGCTAAATAGTTTATAATCTCTTCCTTAACCTCATTGAAGCTTTTATCCTTTCCAATTTCAGTAAGATCACTAATAATTTCTTTAATTATAATAGTATCAGGAAGTCTTTCCATTATTGTAGGAATTTCTCTTAAAATGAAAGTATTACCTCCAAAATGCTCGAAATCGAACCCAATCTTCTTAATTTCATCAAGATTATCTTCTAAAAATATCTTATCACTAGGAGAAACATCAATTTTTAAGGGTTGGATTAACTTCTGCCTAATTTTTTTAACACTATCATAATTATTTAGAAGTTTTTCTTTTTTTACCCTTTCTGATGCGGCATGCTGATCTAAAATAAAAATACCCTCTTCATTGTTTTCATTGATTCCCTCTAATACAACATATGTTTTATTTGGTAATTGACCTGTATATGATATTAGACGCAACTTCGGAAAATTTTCTGAAACTATGTATTTCCCTCGAATATAAGAATCTGGAATATGCTTTCCACTTAATTTTTTATCAATCACTTGATCCATTAAATTGAGTTGAACTCCCTCATCAACTACTTCTCTTTCACGAACTAACATATTTTGTATTTCTTCTAAAGGTTCTTCATTTATATTAAGCTCCCCCTTAAGTTCTGGAGAAAAATCACCGAGTTCCGTAGAAATATATTTTGCTTCTTTTTCTATAAAATGTTCCTCAATAAATCCTCGTAGGATATTGTAGATTTTATTATATAATGTTTCTTCTTTTTCAAATCGAACATAGAGTTTCTTTGGATGAACATTAAAATCAATAACTGCCGGATCAAGCTCTAAAAACAAAACAAAAAAAGGATATTTATTGATCATCAACGTTCCTTCGTATGCTTCCTTTATAGCCCTAGATAAGACATCACTGATAATGTATCGGTTATTAATAAAGAGACTTGAATAATTTCTGCTTTTTTTAGCAACTTGTGGATGGCCTAATAATCCCTTGATCTTAATGAAAGGTTCTTTTTCAGTAAAATCTATGGGTTCCATAAATTTAGCAATTTTTTTTCCATAGATATGGAATACTGTAGTTTTTAAATCATTATCAGCAGGGCAGTTTAAAATATCTAAATCGTTATGCACATAAATGAAATGAATTTTTGGGAATGCCAATGAGTATCTCTGTATAATATCGGTGATGTGACTCAGTTCTACAGAATCTTTCTTTAAGAATTTTTGTCTAGCCGGAATATTATAAAAGATATTTTTTATTTTGATATTTGTACCAATCTGAGTGGGAACTTCTTTTCTTTCTATAACTTTCCCCCCTTCTATATTCAATAGTATACCTCTCTCATTTTGGCTAGTTCGTGAAATAATTTCAACTTGACTAACGGCAGCAATACTCGCAAGCGCCTCACCTCGAAAGCCTAAAGTGGAAAGGGTATCTAGATCCTCAATACTCCTGATCTTACTACTTGTATGCCTTTCAAAAGCAAATTCTATATCTTCAGGTGGTATTCCATGACCATCGTCAATGACTTGTATCAAAGTTTTACCTGCTTTTCTGATAATTACTCTTATTTCCTTGGCTCCCGCATCAATACTATTTTCAATTAGTTCTTTTACAATATTAGCAGGTCTTTCAACTACTTCTCCCGCAGCTATTTTTTCTGCCTCTAATATCTTTTCTATTTTAGCTATTTTCAAATCCATATTAAAAATTCTGTATTAGTTATCCAAGAAATTTATAATTCCTTAAAATTAATATATTTCACATTACAATCAAATTTAAAATAATACTCTATTAAGGTTTAAATAAATCGAGTTTAAACGTCCTATAGGTAAGTCTTTTAAATTTCCTTTAATATATTAAAATAGTTTACTTATGAACAAGAACAGAACCGGATAAAATTGACATGAATAGCGAAGAAGAATATCCAATTCATAAGTATTTCATCTATATTTTTATAGGAATTTCGATATCTTTTATAATTCTAAGAATCTTCTTATATTTCTTTGAAATTTCTCCCTGGATAAAAGAAACTAAAGATATTGATTTCAAAATTCTGCTGGAAGGTATGGACAACGGGTTAATTCATTTCTATGATCATGTAACCATTTCAGACTGGCCTCCCTATTATCTTTATTTTTGGTATTATCTTTTTTTCTATGTATATATTATTCCTACCGAGGGATTAATAGGAGTATATGTATGGGATGTTCTAAGAATAATTTTAACTCTAATGGTAATTAATAAATCACCAAAAATGTTTGAAAATAAAAAAGATCTACTGATTTTCTATATATTTGGGATCGTGGGCTATAGTATTGATGCATATTATAACAATGTTAATTTTCTAATTGTTTTCCTACTATTTTATTCATTCGTTTATTTAGAAAAAGATCAAAAATGGGCTGCCGGTATTCTCTTTACTCTTGCAACTTTTAAAATAACAGCGATTTTATTTCTCCCTGTTCTATTGATTGCAAAAAAAATTAAATTCAAAGATCTTATCTATTTCTTACTCCCCTTATTAATTATATGCATTCCATACATTATATTTCCGGATTATTTCTTTCAAATGGTACAAAATTGGACTCATAGTGATGCTGAAATACAGGGATTATTAGTTATTGATTCGGTTATTTGGAAAGCCTTACAACCTTCTCATTTGATGTTTATAGCTTTATTATTAATAACCTTTTTGGAAAACATTAAAACTGAACAGAGAAGGAACTTTTATCGGGCTATATTAGTTTCAGTAATAGCTATATACTACCTCTATCTAACTACGATTGTATTTATTATTCCTGTCGTTCTGGCTTAGTTATACTTTCCATTTTCTTTAAGAGATCTATTATTCTATTTTTTAGATCTTTATGACTTAAATTATTAAGATCTAATTTATTTAAATTATCCAAAATAGTCTTATAATCCTCATCTTTTTCCAATTTTATTTTTGGTTCGAACAAACTAGTTTGAACATATTTCCTCTTAGTAGAAGTACTTTTTTGGGAAGCCTTTGCTTTTGTTGCTTTGATTTTTACCTCTAAAGCCCTTATCTCAGATTTTGTTTTTTTTAATTCTTTTTCTTTCTGAGTTAGTTCTTCCTCTACATTGCCTAGCTCTATCTTAATAGTTGCTAATTCTGAGTTTAATTTCTCAAGTTCAGTTTTTTTACCATTAATCAATTTATCATAGTATTTTCCAGAGGAGTTGCTATTACCGTTTTTTCTGACAGTTGTAATAAAGGGATCTTTATCTTCTATTTGTTCAAGAATTTCAAATGCTCTTACTATAACATCGTCAGGTATTCCAGCCAACTTTGCTACATGAATACCATATGATTTATCAGTGCTCCCCGGTTTTAATTTTCTAACAAAATTAATGCTCCCGTCCTCATTTTCGATTATGTCTAAATGATAATTTTTCACTCTTGGTAATTGTATTTCTGTTAATTGATGATAATGGGTACTAAAAAGAGTTTTTACCTTTAACTGATTAAGTTTTTCAAGTGTAGCCATTGCAATACTCTGACCATCACTTGTACTAGTACCTCTCCCTAGTTCATCAATTATTATTAAACTTTTAGGAGTGGCATAATTTAAAATTTTAGCAGTTTCAGTCATTTCAATCATGAATGTGCTCAATTTTCTTGCAAGATCATCGGAAGCACCAATTCGAGTAAAGATTTGATCGATTATTCCGATTGTAGCTGCCTTTGCCGGCACAAAACACCCCATTTGTGCTATTAAGCAAATCAAGGCTACTTGTCTAAGATAAGTACTTTTACCTGCCATGTTTGGACCTGTGATAATAAGTAATTGATTATCTTCAGTATCCAAAAGACAATCATTTGGAATGAATCTTTCACTAATGTTTAATCGTTCGAC
>JBHLNR010000226.1:0-5263 GCA_048941385.1 Promethearchaeota archaeon | reverse complement strand
TTCTATACAAAACTCCTTTTGGTCTACCCATAGTTCCTGAAGTATATGAGATTTCAAGAGGATGATAACTATTTACACTGACATTAGTATTTTCTGAATTTTTCGAGAAGAGTTTTTTAAAATCAATGCATTTTTCATCGAATTGGTAATTATCTGGTGCATTTCGAATAAATATTTTCTTAATATTCGGTAACTTCTTTCTAATCTCTTCAAAATTGTTGTAATACTTAAAATCGATTATTAAAATTTCAGTATCACTATTTTTCAAAACGAATTCCAAAAGATCTTTTTTTAATAAATAGCTAATAGGTACAAAAACACATCCTGCTTTTGCTACACCAAACCAACAAAACACAGATTCTGGACAACTAGGAAATATTAAACCAATTTTTGGATTATTTAATTTTAACTCTTGGCTTAATTCTATAAGAGCATGAGCTATTTGATTTGAAATTTTATTTGAATCATGATAAGAATATATTTTGTCTTGAAAAAAGATAAAAGGCTTATTTTTATTCAATGTTGCTTTACTTTCTATTATTTTTACGATTGTAGCATCTTTTACGTCATATACTTTTGTAAGTTCACTTAAATTGTAGATCTTACGAATTTGTAAATGTTCTCCTCTTAAATCTACCAAAACTTCTTCTTTATCTCTAAAAGGAAAATCATAATCTTTGGCTATTTTACTAGGGATATAAATCCAATAACTATCATATTTACGATTGCCTGATTTCCGTTTTAATATTCTTCCTTTTCCTGTTTTCATTTCAGCTTTTTTTACTTAGCTATATACTATTGTGATTAAAGAATCATAATGTAAAAAATATGATACAATTTTTTTTGATAAAAATTCACTTTAAAGGTATTTGATTATATTCTTGTTTTGTCTTAGGGAATTTGTCAAGATCATAGTGTGGAAAATAGAGAGAGAAAGTAAATTCACTCTGAAACATTGGTGATGATGCGATTTCTCGATATCTAATTTTATGGGCAATTTGATTAGCCAACCTTCTCTGTTCAAGGTTTTTTATGAATATTTGTGCCCCTAAACCTGCTGAGTTGCCTATTTGGAAAATGTTATCTTGATCTACTTCAGGGAATAAACCTATAAAGGCAGCACTTTTTTTATTAATATAAGTTCCAAAACCACCCGCTAAAAGAACCTGCTCAATATCATTTTCTGTTTTGTTTTCCATTTTAAGTAATAAATTAGCTGCTGTTAAGAATGCTCCTTTTGCTAGTTGAAGTTGATTAATATCCTTCTGAGAAATTGTGATTTCCCTAATCTCATTGTAATCACCACTTGTTTGAAAGAATTTTTTATCCCATTTTTCACTGTATAAGATGTAATGATATCCGTCTTCTTTTTTCACAATCCTACGATGATTAATCACTTCTTTCAATTTAGAATTAAATATTCCTGCGCGAGTTATAATTTTTGATTTCAACATTTCAGCTACAGTATCAATAAGTCCTGAACCACATAAACCAAGCGGTGCTTGGTTTCCTATTACCTCAATCGAAGGTTCTAATGTTTCTCTATCTATTATAACTGACTCAATTGCACCCTCGGAGGCTCGCATTCCACACGAAATATGAGCACCTTCCAGTGCTGAACCTGCCGCACAAGAACCTGTAACAAGACCTTCCTTATTTCCCATTACGAGTTCTCCATTAGTCCCAATATCAATTAATAGCGAATATTTATTGAATGTATTAATTTTAGAGGAAATAATACCCCCAATTGTGTCTGTTCCTACATAGCCAGCAACCACTGGAGGAGAATATACATTTACATTCGGATTACACATAAGTCCAATAGTACCCGCTCTTAAATTGATTGGAGTTTTAAATGCGGGGCTGTAAGGCGAAACTGCTAAAAACTCAGAGGGTATTCCAAAAACCATGTGATGCATTGCTGTATTACCCACAATTGAAATATCTCTTATTTCTGAAACAGAAATATTTGCCTTATCACAGCAATCCTCTAATATTTGATTAATAGCGTTAACTATTAATTCTTTAGCTCTTTCAATTGCCTCATTTTTTACAATATAAGTGATTCTTGAAATTACATCTTCCCCTATCATGATTTGAGGATTTAGCAGCGCAGATATAGCTGCAATCTCACCCGTCTTTAGATAAATTAAGTAACCAACAATAGTAGTAGTTCCAATATCCACAGCTAATCCAAATAATTTATCAGTAACATCTCCAACATCAATATCATAAATTGTCCATGGTTCTTCTAATGATAATTTTCGGAAAAAGGCAGTTATCTTACCATTTTGATTTCTTACAATATGAGGGAGCTTTCTTATAATATCATAAAGAGTATCGTCTAAACTGTGAAACATAGGATTACTAATTATTCTAAATTTATCGCTCGCTGCTTTTATAGCATCTTCTAAGCGAGATAAATCATTCTTTGGATCAGCTAAATCAGCATTTTTTACCTCAACATATTGGGATGCAATAATCGGTTGATTTTTAACGCTTTTATTAATTCCAAGAGTTTCTAAATCTGAATCAACTAAAATTCTAGGTCCTTTTGGAATTAATGTATCTGTAAGATATACTCTTAAATCCCCCAAAATTCTTGTTTGACAGGCTAACCTATATCCTTCGGATATTTTTTGTTCACCTAAATTTTTTTTCTCTTTCTCGGTTGGTTCTGAAATATTAGGATTAGAATCTAAAATTTGAATGAGGCATTTTCCGCAAGTTCCTTCTCCTCCGCAAAAAGCGCCTAAAGGAAAGTCTAAAGCCAAAATTGCTTCATAAATCGATAAACCTTTATCCACACTTAACCGCTTGGAAGTAGGTTCTAAAATAAGACTAAATCTCTTTTTCTCTATTTCCGTGCCCCCCCCTCTTAGTTTGTAAATCACATGTAAATATAAACAAACTAACTGTATATTAAAAATATTTTATTTTTAACCACTTTTCAATAATATCAATGCCTTGTAAAGCGTCTATAGCGTATGCGTCTGCGTTAGTTTCTTCTGCGATCTCTTGTGACACAGCAGCGCCCCCTAAAATAACCTTTACTTTATTCTTTAATTCCCCAGTTTTTAATAAACTCATTACTTCTTTAATTTTGGGTTCTGCAGCAGAAAGAAGAAAAGATATACCAACAACCTTAACATCTGGCAAATGAGCAAATTCCTCAAATTTTTTAGGTTCTACATCCACACCAAGGTCAATAACATCCATGCCATATGATCTCATTATAATACTTGTTATATTTTTACCCAAACTATGAATATCCCCTTTAATTGTTCCGATTACGACTTTTCCAGAGTAGTTTCGAGATTTAGCCATTTCTTTCTGTTCTGCCTCATCAATAGAAATAATCTCTCCATCAAGAGCTTCTGCTGCTAATATTAGGCCCATTTCTCCTGATTCTTCTAATCCTATCAATACTCCTTTTTTAATTATATCAACTATTGGGATCCTCACATTAATAGCTTCCCTAATTGCTGCCTTCATGGAGTAAAAATCAAGTACATTGACTGCTTCTATGATTTTGTTAATATAATACTCTTCACTTCTCTTTTCGGCTTCATATTCGATGCTTATGTTTTTCATAGTTTGGACTTACCTATTGAATTTTTCTTTTAGACTATTAATATAATACCATGCCAAACGACAAAAGGTATAGATTCTTCTGGATGTTCGGGATTTATTACAAATGGTGCCTTTTCACCACATTTAACAGCTGTAGCAAAACTATCCACTCCACATGCCTCTAATGCAGGTCGTGCTCTTAAATACTGTCGACACATTTGATTATCGAGCACAGGACACTGAGGTATCTTTTTTTGCGCCATTAGATCTTTAAAGTATTCAGGAGAAAAAAAACCACAACCAACACAAGGTCCCCCTTTAAATCCCATGGCAAGATAATAACCCAAGTATGTTGCTTCTCCTTCTATCATTCCAACCATCTGATTTAATAAATTCACATCCCCTTGAACACCTAAAAGAATACTAGGAAAAACATGATTCTTTATTGGTGGGTAGAATGAAATTAAAATAGCATGTTTGTAACTATTTACAATTTCTCTCATCTGTTCAGTAGTAGGAGAATGTGGAGGGCAATTTATACTTGTTCCAAAACCAAAACATACTGGAATTTGACACTTCCATCGTACACGTGGGTCTATTACAATTTTATCTGTTGTTATTAATTTTGCATGACCACTAGCTTTAATTTTTGCTTTTTCAATAAGTTCATTAATGATTTGATTAGACCGATCAATAAGCTCATTAAAAACTTCTTCATCAGGTTCAAATCTGATTGGAGATGGTGGTCGATCCTTCTTTTTTGGTAGTAATCTTCGCCATTTGAAAGATATCTTGGACCATTCTCTCTCAATTTCAGGAATCAATTTCTGTTCCATAAGATTTCAACTTATCGCTTGTTTTTTATTTACTTAATTATTTATTTATTCATTAAAAAAATACGTTCATTTACTGACGTAAAATTATTTCTATGGTCGTAAAAATACTTAATTAAGTAAATATTAAATCTTGCTTCTATATAAAGATAGTCAATTTTTCACATAAGGAAATTTAACTTTAGGTAAAAAATAAGAAAAAATAAAGCTAAGCTTTCCTCTTAATTCCAATGTTATTTTAATTCATTTCTACTAATTTATTTAAAACTAGAATGGAAAATTAATTCCATCCTAGTTGATAAATGCCGAATAATTGGTATAGATTTTTATAGATTAATTTTGAATGATTTTATATTTATTTTATAATTTTAAAAAATAAAAGTTGATTTAGATTTTACTTTCTTACAAGTTTTTTTTTTTATTGTCGGTATTTTGTTTTTTTTTGACTTTTTTTCTACTGTAACAATAGTGTCACTTTGGGTTAAATTGTTCTTTAAATCTTCAGCTAGTGTCCCTAACTTATTAGCTGTAGCTGAGATTTCTTCCATTGACGATGTCTGTTCTTCGGCAGATGCACTAATTCCTTCTATGGACCTGGCTGTCGATTCAATTCCTCTAAGAATGTCGTTAATCTTCAAATTTGTAGTACCAACAGAATTTTTAGATTCTTCAGCAAGTTTTCTCACTTCATCTGCAACCACAGCAAACCCTCGACCATGTTCTCCAGCACGACCCGCTTCTATGCTTGCATTTAATGCTAGTAAATTCGTTTGTTCAGAAATGCTTACTATTATATCCATGACCCTTTTAATTTCCGTTGAAGAAAGCATCATTTCTTGACTATCATTTGCGACATC
>JBHLNR010000225.1:0-5275 GCA_048941385.1 Promethearchaeota archaeon | reverse complement strand
AAAAAAATGTCCAGTTTCCTAAAAATAATTAAGGAAGATCGAATTTAATCACATTAAGAGAATAGGTTGACAATTCTAAAATGGATGATAAAGACTTAGAAATCCTAAAATTACTATTATTCGATGGACGGATGCCGTATGAGTCAATTGCAAAACAAGTTAAACTAACTCCCTACCTAATTAAGAAAAGAATTAATAACCTTGTGGATTTGGGAGTAATTCAGAAATTTACTACTAATCTTAATTTCCTAATCACCAAAAGATCAGTGTGCTATACTCTTGCTGAGGTAAAACCTGATACAGATCAACAAGATTTAATTGAACGCCTCGGAAAACTAGATGAGGTTACAGGAGGGGCTATTTCTCTCCAAAATAAGATGCAAATTATCCATACCTATTCTGATGATTATGATTTCAAGAAAAACCTTGACAAATTATTAAAGTTTGAAGAAATACAAAATATTGATAACTTCATTTTACTTATTCCCCCCTCTCTGACATTTAAAAATACAAGATTAACCAATACGGATTGGAGAATAATCGATGCAATGAAAAATAATTGCAGGAAAACTGATGTGGAGATAGCAAATGAATTGGGGATATCTTCTAAAACGGTGAAAAGACGGTTAAATTATCTCAAGGAAAATCTTATAATTCTCTTCATGATCGACCTTGATACAAGCGCTGCGGATTTTCTTTCTTATTTATTAATTGTGAAATTCCAAAAGATTTCGTGTGATTCATATAATGAAGTCATGAAAATTGTGAAAAAATACTTCTACGTGTGGAGGATTGCTAATCAAGAAGCATATATTTTTACTGTATTCATAAATAAGTTGAGAGAAATCGACGAACAAGTTAAACAAATTGAAGGACTTCCATATGTTAAGGATGTAATAAGTTTTGTACCCACTAAAATGTATTATTTTGAAAGTTGGATTGATAAGTTAATTAAAGAAAATGCATATGCATAATTTATACTAAAATTTGGTGTTCCTATAATGCTTGATGATGGTATCATAAGAAAAATTGAAAAAATTATTAAGGATCTAAGATCCAATCAAAAAATCCAAGGATGGTTTGTTTTGACTAAAGAAGGGTTGCATATAGATTCAAACCTTTTCAAAGATGCTAATGAGCATTTTATAGCTGCTATAAGCGCTACTCTTATAAACATTTCTAAAGGAGCTGTAAAAGAATACGGTTGTGGAAAAATAAAAAGACTGGTTATACAGGGTGCTGAAGGTAATATTATATTATCAAAAATAAAACCCGGCTACATAATGGGAGTACTAGAAGGACCCGAAGGGAGTTAGACACACTCACCTTCGATAATAAATAAAGGTAAATCAGTGGGGATAATTCTAGTCAATTTAAATCCAGCACTATCAAGAAGTTCTCGAAATTCACTTTCTGTACGTTCACGTCCTTCACCAAGAATCATCATTTCAATATCCCCCATTATCTCATCGTTTAATCCACTTTTCAAAGAAATTATCTTATCAACAACTAATAACTTTCCATTTGGAGCGATACTCTCTCTGCAATGTTGTAAAATAATTCGGGCATTATCATCACTCCAATCATGCATGATATACTTCATTATATATGCATCTGCTCCTTTTGGAACGCTGTGGAAGAAATCACCTCCAAGGATCTTACATCTATCTAATAACTTTTCCTTTTCCATAGTTTCCCGTGCCCCGTCAACTACTTCAGGTAATTCAAATAGAATACCTTGCAGCGAAGCATTATTTTTTAAGATTGCTGCCAGAAGATAACCATGCCCACCTCCTACATCTACGATAGTTCTGAAGTTAGAAAAATTGTAGCAACTCACAATTCGTCTTGCTTGACCTCTAGAGAAGAACGTCATTGCATTGCTAAGAACTTCATAGTCTTCTTGATTCTTTTGAAAATATTCAAAACCTTTCATCTGATATATATCCCAGAAAGATGGTCTCCCTGTTTTTACACTATATAAAAGATTCATCCAAGACCTGCTATGCCATTCACTCCCATTTAATATTGCCCAATCTTTCACAGAAAAGGGAGAATCCGTTTTTAAGAACTCCGAAGCTTCTGTTAATGAAAAAACCTGTGAATACACTTCAGAAAAAATACCCATACGATCTAA
The DNA here is from genome assembly GCA_048941385.1 of Promethearchaeota archaeon. Taxonomy (GTDB): domain Archaea; phylum Asgardarchaeota; class Lokiarchaeia; order Sigyniarchaeales; family SOKP01; genus Loki-b32. The sequence continues at coordinate 3,138 of JBHLNR010000225.1, read as the reverse complement.
AACTCTCAAAATGCGATATAGACTTGGAGCATGAGTTTTTGTGGCATTAGAGAGCTCATCTACAGATTTTGGTCCGTCAGCCAAAAAATCTGCAATACCCAATTCAGCAGCTACGGATATAACATGTGTGTATGTTTTTCCCGCTATATACGTCATAAGTTGTGCAAAAGGGGAAAGTCTAGATACTCTTTGACTATGATTTTGTTTTTCATTCATTTTATCTCACCTTAATTTCAATTAAGATCCTAATTAGTTTATGAATCAGGACTAAAGAATATTCTCTAAATCACATTTATATAAGCTTTTGATTATATTAATATCAGACAATTAAGTAAAGCATAAATTAAAATTTAATATCTATAATCACCCTCTTTCGAGGTACTCTTCTTGGCAATAAATAGGAATAAATTGTTAACTGAACTTTTTAGCAATTTCTTAAAGATAAATAAAGAAGTTGAGGCCATCATTGTCTCTGATCAAAATGGATTAGTCATTTCTGGTGAACGAAGAATAGATGTGGATATGGAATTAGTCTCGATTATGACTGCAATAGTCAATCCCGTTATAGAGCGATTTCGTAATGAATTTTCATATAAAAAGTTTGGAACTGCTAATTTTGATACAGAAGAAAATCGTCTATTATTTATTTCTATTACTGAAGAGATAACATTAAGTTTAGTTATTGAAAATCTCGGTTCGATTGATAAAATAGCACCCTATGCGTATTTTCTTGCAGAAAAAGTAGCTCAAATTCTCGTTGCATCCGATGATGACTTAATTGAGGTATCAATTCCTAATTTTGATTATAAAACTGAAGGGTATTTTGGAAGAGATAATCAGGAATACCAAATTGGTCTAGAATCAGGGGGAGAATATAGATTCAAATTTATTGTTATAGGTGACCATGAAGTTGGCAAGACTTCAATCTTACGGAGGTTTGTAGAAGGAAGATACTTAGCGGATTATCGTACTACAATCGGATTGAATGTTCTAACTCATAACTTTGAATTTTTTGGAAATGAAATTAGTCTTTTTCTTTGGGATATTGGGGCTCAACAATATTTCAAAAGATATCGAAAGGTCTATTATAAAGGGGCTCAAGCTGCTTTCATTGTTTTTGATTTAACAAATAAAGATTCTTTTTATAATATAAGGACTTGGCTTAATGAATTGAATGAATTTAAAGAACATGAAATATCCGTTGTAATTGTCGGAAACAAACGAGATTTAGAAAATGAAAGAGAAGTCGATCGTGAGGAGGCTGAAACTTTAGCAGAAATGCTATCTGAAAAACAAAATAGAAAGATTTCATACGTAGAAACCAGCGCCTTATCAGGAGAGAATATTGAAGAAGCATTTGGGATTGTATCTTATCATTATATAATGCTAAGTAAAGAATTTGAAGAAAACAACTTAAAAAATAAAATTTTAGAAGTCTTTAGGTCAATCTTAGATAAAAAAAACTCACTCTCCCTTGCCTTTATTGCACCAGATAATCTGAACAATCCCGCTTTAAACCTTTTAACAGAAATAACAGATTTAAATCTTAATTCAAAAAAAGAAAAAAAAGATAAGATAATCTATAAATCTCCAAAGGGATTGATCTTAGAAAGTTTTAAATTCGATTCTATAAAAGTTTCTGATTCTGACGGAGTTTTCATGCTTCTGGATGCGAAGAATAGAGATAGTATCGACCCTCAATGGAATGATATAATATTGAACATCATCGAAAATCTCAAGGATAACACAGTGGTTTTAATTGTTGTTATAACAAAGAAGGATATTAATTGGTCTAAAATGATGAGTGATTTTAATTTCTATACAAAACTGGAAGAAAAACAAATCTCCTATTTTATATCTCAGATCGATTCTGAAATCCGATTAGAATTGTTTGAGCAATTGAGTATAATGTTAAATACCATTATAAACCTTTAAAAAAGTAAAAAAAAAAAAAAAGAGAATTTATTCTTAAATGGTCTGCTTATCTAAAAAAAAACTCTTCTAACTTATCCTTAATCAAACCTTTTTCTTTGAGATCATATCGTAGTTCATCATTGCTATGTATAATTATCTCACTTAATTCATGAGTCTCCTGCAAAATATCGTAATCTGATTTGTTATATAACTCAATAATTTCTTTAAATGCAGTTTCATAAGCCCCTTCTAATCCAAGCAATGATAAAAATAACTCATAATGAATAATTCTGATATTTTTTCGGTATCCTGCTCCTAAAATTGGAGGTATTTCCATTGTTTGGGCTTCAATGTTCTCAGGCCATTTAATACCGACGATGATGAGTATCGCATTCGGGTTAATGAATGATTGACATAATTTGGTAACATTTTCATTGGTTATTTCCTCAGTATAGATGATTTGAATTGATCTTATCTTCTCACTAATCGAAGGATCAATATCAATTATCTGTAGTTTATCCTCAGTAAGAATTAAGCCATGGAGTTGAGTTTGAAAATTGTTATAAATCTGAGGATTGGAGTAATACTTAATTCCTCTATCATCGAAATATTTAGTCATTAAATCATTTATACAAGAATACACGATTTCTATATCTTCTTCAACTGTTGGCGGCTCTACAGGTTCTGAAATAGTGCTTTCCTCAACATCAGAAGATTCCTGCTGTTCCATATATCCTTTGAGATTTTCAGAAATAAGTTTACTTTCATTATATAATTCAAGTGCTTTTGAATAATCTCCTGAAACTGCTGCTTTTTTGGATTCGATCTCATATTGATCCTTTAAATATTCAAGACCCCTTACTGCAACATCAATCTGTTTTTGACGATATAAATTAGCCTCTTGGAAATTCCCCAATATTTCTTCGATTAAAATTAATTCCCCTATGAATTCAGCTGTCTTTATGTATTCCTTGTTTTCTTCTAATTTTTTTATATAGACGAACAACTTTTCTTCTCTTTCATTCAACTCATCTATGGTTTTAACTTTAAGTAGCTCATAATCTAATAAAGTTAATTCTTCAGAAATTTCTTCGGTAGGTTTGGAAATTTCCTTTTTTTCTGGGATTGGGGTTATAAAATCTTTTTTGCCTTTAGATTTCTTAAGAACTACAAACCCTACTACTCCACCTACTGCTGCTCCAATTATAACAAATATAATCCATA
>JBHLNR010000224.1:0-5278 GCA_048941385.1 Promethearchaeota archaeon | reverse complement strand
GAGGCTTTCTTTTACCTCGTACATCTCGCTTTGGTAGAAATGCTGCAATTATGAATGTATCTCTATGGTCTCTATATCACATTTGGGCTCCTTGGACTATTATTGGAAATATTTTTGTATTTACTCCAATTGCATACTTGGTAATGAAAAACCAGGATTTAGAACTGTCGATTTTTGCTCATATGTTCGCTAATTTTATGTTTGTATTATTGATAGTACCACTCCTTATTACGATATAAAGATATTTATTTCTCTTCTTATTTTTTTATGAAGTATAATTCAAATGTGAGACTTTATTTCAAAAAAAATTGAAAATAAAAAAAATAATATTATTGAAGCTTATCCTTCATTTCCATGTAGAAATCCAGCGATTCTGGGTTTCTGAGAGCACTACGGTTAGCGACTTCCATGCCATGGATGATTTTGGTAACAGCGATTTCAACTTTCTTGTTACTGAAGGTATAGGGAATACCATCAGGAGGTGCAGCATAGATGAGCTTAGGTACATGTCTTGGGCTAGTTTTTTCACGTAAGATTTGCCGAATCTTTATTTGCAATTCATCAGTTAATTCATAACCTTCATTTAATAAGATAAACATTACAATTCGGATATCACCCTCCCACTTTTGTCCTATCACTAACGAATCAGCTATTTCTGGTAATTGCTCTACTACATTATAAATTTCAGCAGTACCAATTCTTACTCCGCTTGGTTTAAGTACCGCATCAGAACGACCCCAAAACGTTATCCCCCCAGTATCACTATGAATTACAATATAATCGCCATGTCGCCACACGTTCTTGCCTCTATCTTTAAAATCATCAAAGTAGGCTGCTTTATATTTTGTCATGTTGTCATCATCTCCCCAAAAGTAAATAGGCATTGAAGGGGAGGGAGCTTCACATACTAATTCTGCTTGTTGGTCTAAAACAGGTTCCCCATGTTCATCATAAGCCTGAACTTTCATTGCTAGTGATTTTGCTTGTATTTCACCAGAATACACGGGTAATATAGATAATGCGCAAGCAAAACACCCATTAATATCAGTCCCCCCGCTTATTGAATTAAAGAATAGATCTTTCTTAATTTCTTTATATACATATTCAAATCCCTCAGGTGATAGTGTTGATGCTGTTTGAGAAATTTCACGTAATGAACTTAAATCATATCTTTCAGCTGGCTTTGCGTCTATACCCATGAGATGATGGATGTATGATGCGCTAGTTCCGAATATGGAAATTTTGTATTGTTCAATTAATTCAAACATTCGAAGAGGATCAGGAAAGAGAGGATTTCCATCATATAGGAATACCGTTGCCCCTACTGCTAGTGAACTTATTAACCAGTTCCACATCATCCATGATGGTGCAGTAATATAATTAATAACATCTGAGCGTTTAAGATCAGTTGCTATTATTAATTCCTTTAGGTGATTGATTAATACTCCACCAGCACTTTGAACCATACATTTTGGCTTTCCAGTAGTTCCAGAAGAAAACATTACATAAACAGGATGATCAAAAGGTAGTTGCTCATACTTTACCTCAGAATCCTTCTCCTTAGAAATAAAATCTTCCCAGTGAACAGCTTTAGGAATAGTGCTTATGTCTGGTTTTCCATCTGAAACATATGAAACAACTACTACTTTTTCAATTGAAGGTATTGCTTCAACTACTTCTTTTATATTGTCAATGATCTCAAAAACTTTGTCTCTATAGTAATAACCATCCACAGTAAAAAGTACTTTAGGTTCAATTTGCCCAAATCGATCAATAACAGCACTCGCCTGTAATTCAGCTCCACAGGAAGCCCAAACAGCTCCTATGGAAGTTGCAGCTAACATTGCTGTAGGTGTTTCAATTAAATTTGGTATATATGATACAAGCCTATCACCTACTTTCACGCCAATTTCACGGAGAGATTTGGCTAGTCGAGCTACTTGTCTATTTAGACTTTCATATGTAATTAATTCAGTTTTTTTAGTTTCACCTTGAAAAATAAAAGCAAACTGATTATCTTTATATTTCAAGAGATTTTCGGCAAAATTGAGTTTTGCTCTAGGAAACCACTTAGTACCAGGAAAAACACTTAAATCTTCAACTACCTTATCGTACTTCTGGGAGGCAATGATGCCACCAAAATCCCACATTGCTTCCCAAAAATCTTCAATGTTGTCAATCGACCATTGATACAACTCTTTGGCACTTTTAATGGAGCATTTATATTTCTTGTTCACATACTCAACGAAATGGGATACTTCTGCATTCTTTATCCATTTTTTAGAAGGTTCCCAAAGCTTTCTTCTTACATCACTCACTATAAATTCACTTTTACAATAATTTTTGTATTGAGTGCTAATAATAGATATTTCTATCTATTGATTCTAACTAAAAAAATTAATGGTTTGTACCTTTTTTATAAGTAAGCTTTTCAAATTAGGAGAAATTGGCATGAAAAATATTGAGCAAGAATTTGAAGTTGTCAAAAACACTAACTCACCGAATACAGTTGAAACTCTAATAAATGATTTTAAAGCATTAGGGGTAGAAGAAGGGTCAATAATAATAATGCATAGCTCCTTAACCAAGTTAGGATGGACTGTTGGAGGTCCGATTTCAGTAATTCGAGCTATAATGGAAGTTTTAACAAAAAAAGGCACGTTGATTATGCCAACATTTACAGGAGGGAATTCTGAACCATCAAGATGGGAAAATCCCCCTGTTCCTGAAAGTTGGTGGGAAATTATTCGTCAAACATCACCTGCATTTGATCCACTTATATCACCTACGAGAGGCATGGGTATTATTGTTGAAACGTTTCGTAGGTTTCCAGGTGTTATTCGCAGTAATCATCCGATCTCCTCATTTGCCGCTTGGGGAAAATATGCCAAAAAAATTACAAGAGATCATAAGCTAGAGTATGATCTAGGAGAACATTCTCCACTTGCAAAGATTTATGATCTAAACGGGCAAATATTACTGTTAGGAGTTACTCATTTGAATAATTCATCCCTTCATCTAGCAGAATATCGATGTAATTATTACGGGAAAAGGTTTCAATCCCAAGGTTCATCAATTATGGAAAATGGTCAGAGAAAATGGGTTATATGGGAAGAATTAGACCTTAATCCTGATGATTTTGGGGAGATTGGAAGAGATTTCGAGATTTCAAAGCAATATAAACCAAAAAAAGTAGGATTAGCTGATGCATATTTATTTTCCCAACGAGAAATAGTTGATTATGCTGTACAATGGATGGAGACTAATAGAATTGAATAAATTCAAATTATTGTACAATTTTTATATGCAATCTTAATTTATGATTTAAATATATTAATCATTAAAAATGTGAAGGAATTTGGTAAGTAAATTTAAAGAGTATGCAGAATGGATTCAAAAGAATCAGCAGAATTTCACAGAAATCAGTGATAAAATATGGGAATTCGCTGAATTGGGTTTTCAGGAATATCAATCTTCTGCAATCTTAGTTAGAACATTAGAAGAAAGTGGTTTCAATGTTGATAAAGGAGTTGCATCTATACCAACGGCCTTTGTAGCATCATATGGCAACAGTAAATCTACAATTGCAGTATTAGGGGAGTATGATGCTTTACCGGGTTTAAGTCAAGAAACCAAACCAATAAGAAAGCCTTTAAAAGAAGGGGCACCAGGTCATGGTTGCGGTCATAATCTTCTGGGCGTTGCAGGGATAGCTGCAGTTCTGGCTATAAAGAAAGCAATCGATGATGGTGAAGTAAAAGGAACCATAAAATACTATGGGTGTCCTGCTGAAGAAATATTTAATACTAAAGGGTATATGATTAAACCTGGAAACCTTTTTGAAGATATTGATATCTCTATTACATGGCATCCAGGAATTATTAATGGGATCGTAGTTCAGTCAAATAATGCCATGAACTCTGTATTTTTTAAGTTTTTCGGGAAAACTGCACATGCAGCAGCAGATCCTTATAATGGCCGAAGTGCACTCGATGCGGTAGAACTTATGAACGTAGGTGCCAATTATATGCGTGAACACATTATACCTGATGCTCGACTTCATTATGTAATAACAAATGGTGGTCTTGCCCCTAATGTGGTTCCTGATGAAGCTGAAGTACATTATTTCGTCCGATCTCCTGAACGACACCAAGTCGATGAACTATACGAGCGTTTAATAAATGTGGCTAAGGGTGCTGTATTAATGACAGAAACTCGACTAGAGATTGATTTCTTTAGTGGTACTTATAATCCTATCCGTAATGAAGTTGTAAATAATGTAATTTATGAAAAAATGCGACAATTGGGACCTCCAAAATTTAATGAAGAAGAAAAAAGCTTTGCTAAAGAATTGAAGAAATCTGTACCTCCACCTGATTTCACAGGATTGAAAAAAATCGTACCCCCTGATAAATGGGAAAAGGCAATGAAAAACCATAAACAACCATTGTTTCCCGTCGTATCTCCTCCTTTAGGAAAAGGAACAGTCATGGCTGGATCTACCGATGTAGGAGATGTGTCTTGGTATACCCCACTCGGAGAATTTGGGACAGCTTGTCATGTGACAGGTTCACCTGGGCATTCATGGCAAAATGTGGTTACTTCAGGGATGAGTATAGGCCATAAAGGAATGATTAATGCAGCTCAAGTAATTTGTTTAACCGCTTTAGAATTTTTACATAATCCTGAGTTAGTAAAAAAAGCGCGTGAAGAATTTAACAATGAATTTAAAGATAAAAGCTACAAATCTCCTTTCCCTGAAGGATATACACTCCCTTTGCATCGAATAATCAGGAAATAGAGAAGTTTATCTAACTATTAGTATATCCATGTTTTTGTTTGTATTCCGTATATTCACAAACTTTTGCTAGGGCATTCACAGGTCTATCCCATAATTGAAAAAGTAGCGCTCCATTTTTTCTCAAACGTTTTGACCAAGGACTTGAAAAACTCATAGGATTGACATACAATATCGGAATTGAATATTTTTCAGAATTTTTCATTGTAGGGGATAATAATTTTTCGGCTAAGGAATCCATGATTTCATCAGATTGATGTTGAAAATCTGCGTTTTTAGCAATTCTATCATTCTTAAGATAGTCATCTAAAACGTCTTGAAATCCTACAACACCATATTGAATAATTGCATCAATTTCCCCAGATTTCATAAGGATTTCAGGTACTGTGATATAGAAATATGCTAAATTCATATCAAATGCACAATCTACAGGATTTTTCGCACTAGCATTGGAAGGTAAAATCTCAAGTAATTGGTTTT
>JBHLNR010000223.1:0-5278 GCA_048941385.1 Promethearchaeota archaeon | reverse complement strand
TTAGGGATTATATACATAATGGGATCGAAGCTGCAGTAAAGGATGGCTTGTTTCTATGTACTGGATGCGAAAATTGTTATCATTGGTGTCCCGTATCAATAAATTTAGGTGAAATTATTAAATCCATAAAAAAAGAAGCAACTAAATCTGGTTTGTGCCCTCCTGCTCTAAAAGAATATCAAGAAAAAATAATTATGGAGAAGAATCCTTTTAAATAATTATTTTAAACGATTTAAAATAAACTCTCCTAATATACTCAATTTTTTAACGTTATTATACAGATTTGGAGACTTTTCCTCCAAAAATTCTTTAAATCTCTCCCAGTCTTGTTTTTTATCTTCAGGAGCTTCCCTAATTATCATTTTTAGAGCTTCAAAATTACTAGGATATATCAATTCATCATTAAGTTTGTTCGCTTGAGCAGATAAGAGAAATAAGTAATAATCGATTAAATCTTCGGGATCTAATACACCAGGAGGCTTATTTCCATCTCCAGCCCTTCTCCCACGTAACAATTTAGTATCGACTTGGATAGGAAGTATCATATTTACTAAAATATTTTCCCTTTTATATTCAGAAGCTAACTCTCTTTGTAAGCCTACAACTCCATATTTAGAGGCAGTATAAGAAGAAAATCCCCCCATAACAGAAGGATACACTGCACTTCCAGTAATGATGAATCTTGCCTTATTGTCTTTATCTTCTTTATCTAAGTAAGGATAAGCAGCTCGGAAAGTATAATATACACCTAAAATATTTGTATTGATAACCATTTCGAATTTTTCGGGAGGTACTTCATGAGCACTAGCCCGCCAAGATGCTCCAGCATTGGCGATTACTCCATTGAAATTACCAAGTTCTTCATTAAATGTCATAAAAGTTTCAATAACTTCTGTTAATTTAGTAACATCTGCAGTCTTTACTACACATTTTACACCTGTTCCTAAACCATCAATTTCTTTTTTAACCACATTAAGTTGTTCAATTGTTCTAGATGTTAATCCAACATTTGCCCCCTCTTTAGCGCAAGCAATTGCTACGGTTCTACCAATACCTCTACCGGAACCAGTTATTACAATATTTTTTCCCTTTAGAAGCATAATTTATATCACACAACAAATTAGAAACGTTATATAATTTATTAAAAAAGTGAGAAATGATATAAATTTTAAGTAGCGTTATAAGTCTTATTAATTACAGAACAGCTACTGCTTCTTTTACTATTTTTAAAACTCATCCCCAAAAGGGTTTCCAACTATTCCATATATCCCATCGTTGGATATTTTTTACATTGTACAAAAATGCTTTTTGTCTATATCTACTTTTTAAAGTTTTATAAATTTGGCGTGTTATAAAACGAGGACGTTGCATGAATTTTGTATGAGCGTTTCTTATTCGTAACATTAGTTCACTCAAAGGAATATTAAGAACAGCAGTACCAACCTCCCAAGATTCATCAGGGTTAATTCGTTTTTCATCTACCATCTGATCCCAAATCCAATTTCCAGGAATTATGCCTAGAATATGAAATTGTGGAAAATCAATATCTAAATTGAGGGCTAATTTAATGGTATCGACTATTTCTTCACGTGTTTCAATTGGTGCTCCTAGTATAAAGTTTGCTAGAATAATGTCAATCCCGACCTTCTTAGAATTCTCAATTGCATCATAAACTTGATCTAAGGTAATTTTTTTATTGTACCAGTCTAAAACTCTTTGTGAACCACTTTCAACACCATAACTAATGATTCTACAGCCCATATGCTTCATTGCAGTTAATAGTTCTCTTGAACTCATAGTCACTCTACCCTCTGCCATCCAATTTATATCAATCTTTTCTTTTCTAATTAAATACGATAATTCTAATAATCTTTTTTTGCTAATAGTAAAATTATCATCAACCCAATACAAATTTTGATATCCTTGATTCTCGAGAAGAGAAAGTTCTTCGACTATATTATTTGGGGATCTAGGACGCCATGTGCCCCAGAACATAGCGCTTGAGCAGAATGTACATTGAAATGCACAACCCCTGGAAGAAGAAGCTGTTGTAAAGTTCCCTAAAGAGATATCAAGGCCTTCTACTTCACTTTTATATTCTACATTTCCTAATAGTTTTCTATTTGGAAAAGGAAGCACGTCAATATTCTCTATAAGAGGTCTATCTTCATTTCTAACAATTTTACCATTATTCCGATATGTTATGCCCCTTATATCTTCAAAGCCATGCCCTTTTTCAGATTTTTCAGCAATTTCTAAAAGAGTATTTTCCCCCTCTCCTCTTATACAAGCATCAATATATTGGTATTTGTTTAATATTCTTGTATCGTTGAAAGTTGCGTGATAATTCCCAAATAAGATTTTCACATTTGGATTTATTTCTTCCTTTACTCGTTTAGAAATTTCCGCCGACGTAATTCCAGTTCCTGATGTAGTTATTGTCGAGAAACCTAAAATATCAGGATCTTCATGTTTTATCCAATTTAAAGTAGCATCTATTGAAGCTCCCCGAGCGAATTGATCATATATAGAAACGTCAAAATTATTTTCGCTAAGATAAGTAGCGAGGGATAGGATCCCCAATGGAGGAAAGCCGTAAAAATCTATTTTGTCTTTTACATGTTCTTCTGCTTCCTTGACGGTGCCACAAAATATTCCTCTATCTGGAGGTTTTGGAAAAATTAAAGATACTTTCAAAAAATCACTTTAGATTAAAATAAATTTTAATAGTCCTTTGAATTAAATCATCATCATTTTAATTTTAATTTACTTATTTAAATTAAATAAACTTACAAAGAAATAAAAATTTGAAAAATTAAATCAAATAGTATAACATACATTATCCTGGAAATGATCTATTAAATGAGATTATTTGATAAAGAAATCCAAAAAGTAGCTTTAGTAAACCCTAATTATATCACTAAAAGTATTACAGATAAATTTACAATCCCTGCTTTAGGGTTAGAATATCTTGCTGCTAATATCTTGGATTTAGTAGAAGTGAAAATAATTAATGGTAAAGTAAGGAATTTAAATCTTAAGGAAATAATGGGGGAAATTAATGAATTTAAACCAGATGTTGTTGGTATTTCATGTTGTTTTACAATAGGAGTTAATTTTGCGCTGGAAATTGCTAAGGAGTCGAAAAAACTTGGATATTCGATAGTAATAGGGGGTTGGCATCCTAATTTTTTGCCTACTGAAATTATTAAGTATCCATTTGTAGATATTGTTGTGCGAGGAGAAGGAGAAATCACATTTCGGGAAATAATAGAAAATAAAAAATTAGAAGAGATAAATGGAATATCATTTAAGAACAATGGGACTATAATTAACAATCCAGATCGTCCACTAATCAAAGATTTGAATAAATTACCATTCCCCGCAAGAAAATTAAGACATCATAAATCTTTTTTTCAAATCTTTCAGATGCCCATAGATGCGATTGAAACATCAAGGGGTTGCCCGTTTAACTGCACTTTCTGTAATATTCATCTCTTTTATCGAGGAACATATAGAACAAAAAGTCCAGAACGAGTTATTCAAGAGTTAAAAATTATTACAAATGGAAAAAACCATATGAATGTTATGATTGTGGATGATAATTTTACGTCAGATATTAAGAGAGTGGATAAAATATGTGATTTAATAATTAAAGAAGGGATAAAAGTAGATTTAACTTGTCAAAGTCGTATTGATGTTATAAAGAAGAATCCAAATGTGATTCAAAAAATGTCTAAGGCAGGATTTTGGTGTTTTTTCCTTGGTATAGAATCATTTAATCAAAAATCTTTAAACAGTATTCAGAAAAGAGTAAAATTAAGAGATATTTTTGATGCAATTAAAATACTTCACGATAATGATATAGTAATTATTGGTAGTATGCTAGTAGGATCAAATCTTGATGAGAGAGAGGAAGCTACTGATTTAATGATAAAAGTTGTAAAAACATTGGGAATCGATTTCCCGTTATATTCTGTAATGACTCCTTTACCAGGCACGAAATTCAGGGATACATTAATTGAGAAAGGTTATCTTTTATCTCACAATTGGAGCAAATACAATTTTACTACAGCAGTTAATCGATTAAATATTCTATCCGAGCAGAAGTTAGAACAACTTTTATCTAAGGCATATTATTATGGGTATTTTAATAGAGGATGGAAAGATACTTTTATGAGATTATTTAGAAAAAAAGGAATTAATCTGTTTTTAAACACCAAGAAAATTCGAGCTATTAAGGATCTTTTGGGATTTTTTAGAAGTATTAGGAGAATGAAAAATGAAATAGATACAATATCTACTACTATAAAATTTATTTAAAATTCCTATGTTAAATATTAGACGAAATCTGAAAGATCAATCTTTTCAATTACCAATATCTGGATATTTGGCATATTTTATAACTAAATTTTTTCAATTATGTACACCCGTTACTTTCCTACATGAAAGGTTTGAAACTTTAATATTAATAAATGAAATCCGAAAATTCAGAATAGAAAGACCTATTTATATTACTGGACTTGCTCGTTCTGGAACGACAATTATGCTGGAAATGTTGAGTAAACACCCATATTTGGCATCACATCAATATAAGAATCTTCTTATACCTCATCTTCCTTATTGGTTATACCAAATTTCTAATAAGCTTAGGCTTTTTTCTAAACCTGTTGAAAGGGTACATCAGGATGGTATAATGGTTACTATTGATAGCCCGGAAGCCGTAGAAGAGATTTTTTGGAAAAAATATTTTAAGTATACCCGAACTGAAAGATTTTCTCATATAATCAATAAAAACACAGTAAAACCCAAATTTGAAAAATATTATTCAAATCATATCCGCAAACTCTTAATTGCTCAAGATCGGCCTCAATATTTAGCAAAAAACAATTACAATATCACGAGAATGGAATATTTACAACGAATTTTTCCCTCTTCTAAATTTTTGCTAATTATCCGCAATCCCGTAGATCAAATTGCATCTTTAATAAAGCAAACAAAGCTTTTCATGAAAATTGAAAAAGATATCCCCCTTTTTCAAGATTGGTTGAAAATTTTAGGACACCAGGAATTTGGTTATCAACGCATTTGTATAAATGTAAATAATCCAGAAGTAGTTTATAAAATTCGTAAACTGTGGAGCAAAAAAAAGACATATGTAAAAGGATGGGCGCATTATTGGGTATTTATTTATGATTTTATTGCGAAAAGACTGGAAGAAAATGACAAACTTAGAAAAGCAACACTTATAGTTAATTATGATGAATTATGTGATAAT
>JBHLNR010000222.1:0-5286 GCA_048941385.1 Promethearchaeota archaeon | reverse complement strand
GAAAAAGAGAATTTACCCATTTACCTAGAAACAAGCACGGAAAAAAATATATATATGTATCAACACTTTGGGTTTGATGTCCTTGAAGACACTACAATTCCTGATACAGATATACGTCTTTGTGCGATGTTAAGAAAATGATTATTTAATATGTGGAAAATCAACAAGTTGCACTGCGTATGTCGCTAAGAATTATTAGTTTTTTCCTAATATCAATATTTCGAATACATATATTAAGATTATTAGTTTTCGTTTTAATCTTAGATTAAATTCTAAAAATTTAAACCCCTTTACATTTTTTAAAATAGAAAATATTAAATTTTCATAGGTAATTATTCTTTTTGAGAGAAAATAGTGGTCCGCCCACAAACAGAAAAAAATATTTGCCTTCGCTGTAAAGGAGGAAGGTTGTTATGTGGAAAAAAAACCTGTCCAATTTTATTAAAGAAATCAGTCTTAAAATCAATGGTTCCATTTGAGATTGATAAAACTCGGAGAAATGTAGAGATTTTTGGTGCTAGCCCTCCTGGTTTCTTTGTCGGGCATTTCAATTACCCTAATGTATACTTAGGACCATTGATCCCATATCAGGAATTTGAAACTGGACTTCATATATCAGATTATCATATTCTTGATGCTCCTGAGTTGTGGTTTGGGAAGAAAATGGTGGATGTAATACGCTATCGAAGTAGTTTAGTTAGAACTAACTTTAGGACAAATGTGTTCATTGGTCGACAAAGCCCAAAGAACACTCCATCGCTGAAAACAAGAAGACTTTTAGAAACCTCACAAGAACTATCAATGGCAGCAAGACCCGTTGATACTGAAACAAAGCTGGATAAAATGAACCTGCGGATGATGATGGATAACCATGCTTTACCTATGGGACCTTCTGGTATGACTGAAAAAATCACAATTACAGAAAACACTAAAGTTCACCCTCAAGTTGATTATTGTGTTTCTGATACAGACCTAAAAGCAACTGAGGCGGTTTCAGAGCATCTCTATTTTAAAGGACGCGTACCAGAATCTACTATTAAACGAGTGTTTTCAGCAGGTCTTCTTGGTGAGAAGAAGCGACGTCGTATTGTACCTACAAGATGGACAATCACTGCAGTAGATGATATAATATCCAAAGCTTTAATAAAAGAAATAAAAAAGTTTCCAGAAATAGATAATTATCAAATTTTTGAAGCAACTTATCTGGATAACCACTTTAAGATTCTCTTATTCCCAGGTAAATTTATATATGAAATGAACGAAGTTTGGGCCCCAAATGCTTTATGGAACATTTCTCTCTATGGGAATAATCGTAAACTAGAACCTCAGATAATGACTGATTTTGAATTTTATAGAGGAAGGAAGAATTATGCGAGTAATATAACAGGTGCTTATTATGCTGCTCGTAAGTCAGTTTGTGAGTATCTTTATAAAATTAAACGACAAGCAAGAGTTTTAATCTTTCGAGAGGTTTCTGGAGGATATGTTGTTCCTCTTGGAGTTTGGGTAATCCGAGAAACTGTAAATAATGCTATGTTTACAACTGATCCGATCAAACTTGATAATTTTAATGATGCTATAGATAAAATGGCAGAAAATTTCATGGTTGAATATAAGTATTGGAAAAAGAGTAGTAAATTAATTAATTTCATTAAAACTCAAAAAACCTTAGATAACTTCTTGTAAAATAAAAAAAAAAGACAATTTGAGTTGATTATTTTTTTACTCGATTCTTAAGGATTAAGGAAGAGACGCCTATTAGAATTGCTATAGATAGTAAAATAGGCGAATATCCAGGGATTGGTGGTTCTCCATCTCCATCTCCAGGAGGTTGATATTGTATTTCTATTTGCTCCTGAGTAGTTCCATACATGTTTTTCACTTCCATAGTAATCGTATAGTTTCCTGCAGACACCGAACCAAGATTGATATTTATTAATGGTGGAATAGAAGCCCAAGAAGTCCAGGTGGAACCGTTCAATGCCCTATATTGATAATCTGTATCAATTACTCCATCATTGTTATTATCCGCATCAGTGATATCTACTTTTAGGTCTATGTCTGTAGAATTTACAACTAGTACTTCATCTTCGGTAGTAAAACTAAAAACGGGAGGAAGTTGCGCTGGTTGGGAATATATAGACATATTTCCCATCGGTACTAAATAAGACTCCCATGAGGAAAAAATTCCGTTAGCTATGGGTGCTGATGCTGTATGTTTAGGAACAGCAATCTTAACAACTGAAGAAAGTCCTCTTTTGAAATTTAAAAAATTCTAAAATATTCTTTTTAATTCTTAGTTTATTTGATTTGCTGAATTCTTTTTCAGAAAGATACTGAAAAAATCAATTTTTCCGATAATTATTCCGCGTGAAAGATACATAAAAGGGGTATCAATGACTCCAAAGAACCATTTCGTTAAAATCTGTCCCCATATTATAGTCCAAATCGGCATTACACCTCCGAATGCAATACTTACAAAAATAAGGCTGTCTAATGCGAGTGTAGGAATATCGCTGAAAACATTCCTAACCCAAAGATTCTTTTCTTTAGTATATTTTTTAAATCGAGCAAACAAAATTGCATCAAGATTTTCTGTTATTAGAAAAGCAATCCAAGAAGCTGCGGTTATACGTAGTGTTGAGCCCAAAAAATTAGCCCAAAATCTCTGAGCTTCAACTGGGTCGCTACCCCAATCAAATCCCCAAAATGATGCACTCGAAATTTCAATACCGAACCATATAAAGATCGTCATAAAAATTTGTGTGATAAATGCAATGAAAATCATTCTATGTGTTGCCTTTTGACCAAAGTTTTCATTCACCATATCAGTAATTTGAAATGTAAATGGGAATATGATCACTGCCACTGGAGCGGTTATTGTAAAGTTTCCTATACTAAAATCTCCAATTTTAGCAGCCAGGATTTGAGACATAGCTAAAAACAAAACGTAGAATGCTATTGCAACATCTTCCCTTTTTTGAATTTTGATATATTGACTAATAAAAATTGTTGAAATAAAAATTACAACAACCCAGACTAATAGTATCAACCAAATAATAATCTTCTCTTTTTAATGATTATTTTCAGATATTTTTTAATTTAGAGTCTCTAATTCCAGAAAAATATTAATATTTTTTTATTCAATACAAGCAATATAAGTTTATAGAATAAAAAAAGGCTCCGATAATGAAAGAAGAAACAAAATGGTTTAATGATAAATGGTGGATCTCACCACTTAATTTTGATGAAATGGTGCTCAATTCCTTCAATTTGCCTAAAAATGTGTATGTAAGGGATTCTACTATAAGAGAAGGTGAAGAAACTCCAGGTGTGTACTATTCGTTAGATCAAAAGATTGAAATTGTAGAAATGTTAGAGGATATTGGTATTAGACACATAGATTGTGGTTACATTGGACAAGTTCAAGACCAATGGGATTTAGCAAATCAAATTAAGGAATTAGGTATTAATCTAGAAACATATTCTCATCTTAGCTCGAATCCTACAAGATGGAATGCTGAAATTGAAAGATCTTTAGAAGCGAAAATAGATTATATTGGTTTTGGAATTGTTTTAACAGAATGGCAATTAAAACTATTTACAGGTGATAAAAAAATAACACCAGAAGTTATTATCGCCACAATTCCTTCCGTGTTAAATAGAATCAAAAAATTAGGGGCTAAAGCAATTTTAGATTGTGTTGATGCGACAAGATCTAAGTTGTCTACTCTAAAGAAAGCTATCGAAAAAGGTAAAAAACATGGAATAAAAATGATAATGTTATATGACACTGTCGGAGCTTGTAATATTTCTGCGATTTCATTTCTCATCAAGCAATTAATACCTATTGTAAATGAAATACCAATTGGGATCCATGTTCATGATGATTTTGGATTAGGTACTGCTTCAACTATAGCTGCTGTTGAACAAGGGGCTTCATATATGGACCTTGTAGTCAATAAACTTGGAGATAGAGCTGGAAATACCTCGTTTGAGGAGGTAATTGTAGCTTTAGAAATGCTGTATGGAATTGATACAGGAATAGAGCTCTCTAAATTATATGAATTAAGTAAATATATTGAACATATTTCCGGAGTTCCTTTACCATATAATAAGCCAATCGTAGGGCGCAATACTTTCATACATGAGAGTGAGCTTCACGTAATGAGTGCACTAGAAAAAGATAAGTTTTGGATGTGCTTTACACCATATAGACCTGAAGTTGTAGGGCAAAAAGAGCAAGTGATTTTTGGCCCTACTACACTCCACGGTGATGCTATTAAACTGAAATGTGAACAAATGGATATAATTAATTGTGAAAATTACCTCAACGAAATTAAAAGAGAAGTTCATTCTAAGGTTGTTTTGGATAAATTCATCACAGAAGAGGATTTAGAGGATTTAATTCGGAGAATTGTGAAATAAGATAAAGAATTATAAAAATAAGGAATTTAGTATAATCTACATCTGGAAATCAGGTATCTTCTATTAGATTAGAAAAACTAGTTTTAAAAGTATATTCTCTCATTTGTAACTAAAGCTGTTATTTTATCTAAGAAAAAAAAGTTTAAAAAAATGAGGAATAAGGGAATGAACTCTTTAAAGAATAAACTTTTGTTAATATTTTTTCTAATAACATTCTCGATTGCCCCTATCTATAACTCTAGTGTAATTAATTCTAAGGATACATATTTACAGGACGAAAATTACTCCCCCTATCCTCAAGCTATCAACCGGACTGGTAAAATTTTTAGTAACATTACAGAGATTAACAAAAATTGTTATATAAACAGGGAACACCCAGGTTTAAATACTCAACCCGCAATATATATCCCAAATTATAATATATCACATGCTAAAATGTCTTTTGAAAATATAACCGCTCTAAATTATACTCGACATATTGAGGAGGACTTTTCTGAATTTATTACAAGCTCTGAAGATGGACCAATGTATATTTTTCAGAAATTTTCTATAGAGATTAATCAATATATCAATAACGTAAGTGTCCTTATTCAAGATATCAATAATCCTGTTTCCTTTACTGATGAAAACTCCTGGGAAGTAGCTATTGTAAATTGCACTGATGATGGTAGTCCCAATACAGTTGATACTTTGGGGTTATTAAAAAAACCTCATCCACTTACCTATGCTACTCATTGGGAGTTATTTGATTTTAAGAATTCTGGTTCCGGTCCTATCTATTTAGATACATCTAAAACTAATTTCACTTTAGAAAGTGGAAACGAAAAATATTGGTTTGCATTTAGGATAAAACTACCT
>JBHLNR010000221.1:0-5297 GCA_048941385.1 Promethearchaeota archaeon | reverse complement strand
AAATCTTTATAGATAAGTTCATATTTTTTACGTTCTCTCTCCATCGTAACTCGAAGTTCTTCTTCAGTGAACTGACGAGCTTCCCCTAGTCTAGGAGATAGACTGCTTTCAATAGGGCAAGAAGGAGCAACTATACCTACTGTACTTCGAGAGATTGACGGTTCTCTTATAGTACTTAAAGCAGAAAAAAGAATGGACTCTTCTTTCTCTACTCTGTTTAATCTGTCTTGAACCTCAGCAACTTTATTTCCATAGCCCGCTTTGCTAAATAACTCTATTGATGATTTCAAATAATTAGATCCAATACCTAATAACCTTCCTTTTTCAGTAATATCTAGTTCTTTATCAGCTTGGATTAAATGCCAAGCAGCATCAAAATAAATAGATGATGCTAAAGCCCAATTAGCTACACTTTCATATCCACTTTTACCATAAGAGGAAGCTGCTTTACTTAGCATCAACTTCACTTTAGGATATAAATCCATTTTCATATTAATATTTGTTGATTCATCAAATTTGCAACTCAACTCAAGAGCTTGACAAACTGCTGAATTACCTAAAGCTAATAATTTTAATTTCGTATCAACAAAAAGGTTGCTAGCCTTTGTGAATAAATTTGCAGCATAATCAAACCTTTCTGGTTCTTCAAATTTTTCTGCAAGTTCCATACTTTCCCATGCTCGACATAGATAATATATAGCTTCAAGCTCCTTTCTTTCTCTCTCCAACTTATATCGTGTGCAAACACCTCTAAATACAGAAGCGGCGGTTCCGAATTTTTCTGCAGCTATCGAGTGTTCTCCCTTTTTCCCTAATATTATCGCTTCTTCTAGATTTATCCTTGCTGAACAATAATTGATCCTTATTATTGCTACTTTCTCAAGTTTATCTATTCGTTCCTTTTCTGGTTGCTCTGTAGCTTTCTCTGAAGCCTCCTTTAGGACGTGTATGGTTTCTTCGAATGCTTTTATTGTATTTTTATATTGATTTATGGCTTCTTCTTGCTTTTCTTGTTTACTCAAAAATTCTGCTTCTTCTAACATCGCCCAAGCAGCATTATAAAATCCCTCAAAATTATATTTAGGTATTTTTTTCAAGATTTTACTTGCATTTTCGTAACAATCCTTTGCTTTCAAGTGGTCTTCATTTTTATGATATGCTTTAGATTTCTCAATTAGATTCCAAGCATTAGCATATTGTATCTTCTGCTTGACTCTTTCTTTAAGTGGTCTATATTCAATGCTTTTTAATGATTCTGAGTGATTTTTTTCTGCTTTCAAATAATTTTCAGCAGAAGAAGTGTGGTTACTAAGTCGATCCTCTATGCGTGCGATGTATTCATATGTTGTACCAGCATAAGAATAGTAGCCTTTCTCAAGACTTCCTTTAACAGCATCAAGCAATAATTCTTTTGCTTCTAATAATCTTTCATTATTTTTAGTTAAAATACCTATTTCTTCATAGAGAAGGGCTAACCGCATTTGAGCAGCTATATTACCAGAACGAGACTCTGAAGCATGCTTTAGATAATTTTTAGATGCATCAGCTGCAGATAACAACATTTCAATTCTTTGCTCTTCTTCTTCAGAAACATCGGCTAAGGTTTTATAAGCTCTATTTAGCGAATTGTAAGCAAGGGCTTGAATTTGCCCTCGTCCATACTTTTCACTAATTCTTTTAGTTTCATTTGCATAGTAGAACATCTGCTTAATGTTTATATCCTGATCTTTTTTTGTTTCAGCAAAACGAGTTAATACTGCATAACTAATGGTGAGTGATAAGAACGAAAATGATTTTAAATATTCATGTGCCGTACAATCTAAAGTTTTCGATGCATATTCGATCCCTTTTTCAGCATAAGATTTTCTTTGATTTGGTGTAAAAAAGCTTAACTGAGCAACATTAGAATAATAAAAGGCTGGTAAATAATTCGTAAAAAAATAGGTTGATTGCAATAAACCAAATGATTTGGCGAAAATATTTCCTGAATCCATAATCTCCATAATGTCGTTAATAATTCTTTTTTGTAGATACATAAATTTGCCGCTAATAAAGGCATATTGATTTATCAAATAGAGACTCCAAACAATCATAATTTTGTTTTTAACTTTTCTTGCTAAATCTAGGCCCATCTCAAGATATTTTATTCCTTTATCAAAATAATTCCTCTGCTCTATTTCATCATCAATATGTTTATATCCATACTCAGAGTTTATAAAACCATAGGTATGGTATAAAATGGTTAGAACTAAGGGATTGTTATATGGTTTGAGAAACTTAATACTTTCTTCACACTTATAAATAACGTTTTTAAAAGCTTCTATCGATTGTTTCTTCCCTTTAAAATCTTCAATCATGGTTAGTACTTGTACAAAACTACACTCAATATATAAGGAAAATACAATATCGAACATATTTCTACTTTCCATTGAATGTTTCCAAATTTTTCCACTTATTTCAATGGTCCTATTTGTAAGTTCTTTAAATTCTTCTGGTTCCTTACAGAAATTTAAATAATTGAACAATGCAAACAAGTAAATAACTCTTAACTCGTTTACAATCCTAGGAGGAGCTTGCTCATCATTTTTTTTTAAATATCTCTCAAACAAGTTAGAACTTAGCTCTAGACCTTTATTAGCCATTCTCTCTGCTTCTTCAATAGTATCTGCTGTGAAACATTTATAAAAGGTCGAAAATGCTTCTATTTCCAATCTTTCAAGGTCATATCCATTCTTTTTACAGAATCTTACTACTTCTTCAAAGAGTTTAACATATTCTTTTATCAATTCCATAAATTCTTCTGCTGTTTTGACCGACTCCAAATATCCATAATATATAATCAAGTCATGAATAATTTCCCTTGCTTTTACGCCTTCTTTTTTTTCACTATAAGATTTTGCAACTTGATAATAGAGCTTTGCAGCATTCAAAAAATTGTAATTTGATTCTTCCTCTCGTGCTTTTTCTAAAAGGGATACTTCATTTTCCTCTAAACTCATATAGGATCAATTAAAGAATTGAATTATGTTCTATTTCGACCTTAACTGTCTAATATTAATTACTTCGAATGATTAATAAACTTTCAGTTCAATTTATAATGTTTTACTTTTTCAAAGAAAATTAATTTCACCCAAATTCAAAATATTTTAATGATTTAAGAAATTTTGTTTGATATTATTATTTTAATGATTTATAAAAAATAATTTAAAAATTATATAAAAATGTGAAAAATGATGGATGTACCACCAATTTTAATTGTAACTTTGCTTGCTGGTATCATTTCAATTATAATGGCATTATATTTTGCTAAATTAGTTATGAAAGAAGATCCTGGCAACGAAAGGATGATCGAGGTCTCTGGATATATTGAACATGGAGCTAAAAGGTTTCTTAACGTTCAATATAAAATATTAGGACTCTTTGTAGCAGCACTTGCAGTGGCTTTGCTTTTTCTCCCCTCCCCTCTTAAAGAAAGCACGACCTATGACAGATTAATTGAGGATGCATTAAATTGGGAACAAATGGTTGCATACTTAATAGGATCCCTGGGTTCTATGTTTGCAGGTTGGCTTGGCATGATGGTTGGTGTGAAAGCAAATACAAGAGCAGCTCAAGGCTGCACAATAAGTACAAAAAAAGGTTTTGATATAGCATTTTTCGGAGGATCAGTTATGGGTCTTGCTGTGGTGGGTGTTGCTCTTATTGGAGTTTCTATATTATATTGGATTATCCCTGACCCTAACATTGTTTTAGGTTTTAGTTTCGGCGCAAGTAGTATTGCTTTGTTTATGAAATGTGGTGGAGGAATTTATACCAAAACTGCTGATGTTGGTGCAGATTTAGTAGGTAAAGCGGAATATAATCTCCCTGAAGATGATCCACGTAATCCTGCGACAATTGCAGACAATGTGGGTGATAACGTAGGTGATATAGCTGGTATGGGTTCAGACTTATTCGATTCCTATGTGGCATCAATCGTAGCAGCAATGATGTTGGCGGCAACTTTTGGTGTAATAGGCGTCATTGAATCACCAATAGTGGATGTAACATTATCAGATGCAGGAAAAGCCATTTTTGTGGTGACTCCAGTAGTTTTTTGTGGGGTAGGATTAATATCTTCCTTGATAGGAATATATTTTATTAAATGGAAAGGATCTGAAGAACCAGGAAAAGCCCTAAATACAGGTACATATTTTGCAACTCTAATCTATTTTGGACTATCTGCTCTTTTCACAATCTTCTTATCAATTGAATTAGAAAGTGAAGAGATCGGATTATTGTGGAGAATTTGGGGAGTATCCGCGATTGGTCTGTTATCAGGAATAGTTATCGGATTTACAAGTGATTACTTTACTCGAGATGATAGAAAGCCTACTAGAAATATGGCTAATGCAGCTCAAGAAGGACATGCTGTTGTAATTCTTTCAGGATTCTCATATGGACTTATAAGTGTTGTTCCTCCAGCTTTAGGGATTGTAGTTGCCATGTTATTTGCGTATTTGCTAGCAGGTGTTTTTGGAGTAGCGATAGCAGCTGTTGGAATGTTATCAATTGTAGGAACAATTGTTTCCAATGATGCTTATGGACCAATAGTAGATAATAGTCGAGCCATTGCAGAACAAGGGGATTTAGGTGATGATGTTATCCGAACTGCTGATAAATTAGATTCAGCAGGCAATACTGCTAAGGCAATTACCAAAGGATTTGCAATTGGTGCTGCAAACTTAACTGTTCTGGCATTACTCTTTTCCTTCGCAACAGAAGCTATTGAAAAAGAACCACTAGTTGAAATAAATATGGATTTATTACTCCCAAAAATTTTAGTAGGGGCTTTTATTGGAGTTGTTGTACCAGCATTATTTTCTGCTCTACTGATTTTAGCTGTACAAAGAAATGCCGCAAAAATGGTGGATGAAATAAGAAGACAGTTTGAAAGTAACCCAAAAATACTAGCTGGTGAAGAAGCTGCTGATTTTGGTAGAACTATTGATATAGCAACTAAAGGCGCATTAAAAGAGCTTATTATACCAAGTATAATCTCAATTGCTATACCAATTTCTATTGGAATTTTACTTGGAGTTGCTGCTTTAGGAGCCTTCTTAGCAGGTGCTATTCTTTCTGGGTTTGTTTTTGCTGTAATGATGTCTAATGCTGGTGGGGCTTGGGATAATGCGAAAAAGTGGATAGAGGACGGTAATCTTGGCGGGAAAGGAACAGAAATTCATAAAGCATCTATAACTGGTGATACTGTTGGTGATCCTTTTAAGGATACTGCTGGTCCAAGTATAAATACCCTA
>JBHLNR010000220.1:0-5327 GCA_048941385.1 Promethearchaeota archaeon | reverse complement strand
GACATTTCACTAGTCTTTGAAATATTATCAAGTATCTCTTTTTCTATTACGTCATAATCGATTTTTAATAGATTTTTAGCAATTTTGACAGCGTGATCTCCAATTCTCTCCAAAAATTTACTCATTAAATGAAAATGACTTGCTTGTTCTAATGTTATTCCTAACTTTTGACAAAGAATAATGTCTCTAAGCACAATGTGAGATTGTCGACCAACTAACCAATGTAATCTATCAACATCATCATCTCTTTTTATAACTTCTTTCGCTAAATTTTGATCTCCTAGCTTTAGAGCTTTTATTGCATCCTCATGCATACTTTGAACCAAAATATACATTCGTCTTATAGTTTTTTCAAAAGGCATCTCTTTGGGATTTACCAAATCTTTAATGAGAATATAATTGTTAGATTCTTCCACAATTTCTGGACCTATTGCGATTTGGGTGAAATTTGTTATACACTCCCTAATATAAGGTTCAAATTTTCTACTCGATTTGATCTCTATTCTAGAAAAACCCATAATGTACGTTCCAATAAGTATTCTGAATAAAAAATTACCATCTTCAATGCCATCTACATCTATCTCTTTTGTTTTTAATATCTTCTCAGTATCGATTTGTGGTGTTATTAATAAATTCCCATCTGGTTGGCTTAAAATCCCTAATGTATCGTTTTTTTCAACACCATGTTTATCAATCCAAGCTTTAGGCAATGAAATAATATAACTGGAGCCTCCTGTCTTTTGAACTTTTCTAGTTTCAATATGAAATGTCATAAAAACCAGTATTCTGTTAAAAATAATTATCTATATATAAAATAATTAAACCATATATTTTAAATACTAACTATATATTCTATATAAAAAATCTATTTTGAGGTGTTGAAAAAAACTAAATTTTAGTAGTTACCTCTTAGCAACTGTTAACATTATAATATAATCCGCTACATCTTCAGCATTGTCAGTAACTGCCTCTAATGTAGAGACACAATTATGAATCTCGATTGCACTGAAAGGGTTAATATCTGGATTATTTGATACGAGTATCCTATTTATGCCATGACGTAAATCATCACATTGGTGTTCAAGCATATTTATTTGTTCCCCCAACTGATGAATTTCCCCTTCTTCGGCAGTTAACAACTTATTTACCATAATATTTACCTTTTTTACAGCATCAACAGAAATTCTAGCCATTTCTAAAAATTTTTTATGAACTTCCTCCTCTAATTTCATAAAATCTGAATGATTCATATATATGAATATTCTAGCTCCAGCATTAGCAGCATTTGCTATGTCATCAATTCTTTGGGTTAAATGAATTAAATTTTCACGTATTGTCGGTTTAATCTCTGCTTTTGATATCATGTTTAGGATATTTCTTCTTATTCCATCAGCTTGATGTTCTAACTCATCTACTCGAAAAAAGACCTTCAAAGCAAGATCTATATTTTTTTCGTCTAGAAGGTAAGACACAGCTTTTTCATATTCAACAACACACTCAAGAACTTTTTGCATGTGAATTAATGTTTTATTTATGGCACTTTCTTCATTTCGATTCTTAAACCATTCATATAACGAGCTCATTTTAATTACCTCTTTTTCACATAATTTCTATTAGTTTTATTCTAATTTTAAAACTTCTTTTATATTTTCTATACCTGGATGTTTAAATACAATCCCTAATTCCTTAGGAAAATATATTGTTACTTCTGAGTTTTCTAAAAATGAATTATGGACTTCACTTGTCGCTGGAATTGTAACTATAATTATTTTACTTTTACCATTAATTTTAACGGAAACCTCAAACCTATAAAAAACACCCATAAATTTACGTCGAATTATCTTTCCGAGGATGGCATTTTTTTTTTCATTTACACGATTTCCAAGTCTTATTTTAACATGATTTGATCGAACTACTAATAATATATCATCCCCATGATCGATACTGTGATAGATGTCTTCTCTAACAAATACCGCGAACATTTCTTTAAAACCTATATCAATCGGCATTGGAATTGAGCCTTCATGAATTTGGGCAAAAAATTTGTCCCCTTGTTTTGATTTTCTGTGTATATCCCATGTTGGTTCTTTATTTTTAATACATCTTCCCTCAAAATAATTTATTTCACTCATGAAGTTAGCTACAAAAAGGTTACGAGGCTGATAGTAGATTTCATGAGGAGTTCCAATTTGAATTATTTTTCCTTCATTCATGATTGCTATTCGGTCCGCAACCATCATTGCCTCTTGCTCTTCATTTGTCACATGTATTACAGTCAACTTTAATTCTTTAGATTTAGCCATCTGGAGCAATTCTCTTCTTAAACTCATTCTTAGACCTGCGTCAAGTGCTTTTAGTGGCTCATCAAGTATTAGTAGTTTTGTTTGCTCTAAATTTAATAGAGCCCTACATAATGCTACTCTTTGTTTCATCCCACCGCTTAATTCTTCTGGAATGGCATCATTCCTTCCTGTAAGGAGTGTCATCATTAATACTTGTTCTACAAGTGTTTGAGTTTGTGTAGAATTACGTGCATGAACACGACCACTGTATGAGATATTTTCAACTATATTCATATGAGGAAATAGCGCATAGTTTTCAAACATAAATCCTAAATTTCTTTCTCCAGACGTCCGATTAGTCATATCATTATCATCAAAAATGATATTTCCTGAATCTGGTTTCAATAATCCTGCAATTATTTTTAAAAGTGTTGTCTTTCCAGCACCGGTAGGACCAAGAATAATAAAATATTCCTCATCTTTTATTTCAAGTGATATATTATCAAGTGCCTTAAAATTTCTAAAAGATTTTGAGACATTCTTCAACATTATATTAACCATGATATAATCACCACCTCTACGTTAAAGACAATTCGTTTAAAAGATTTTCTGGAGTTTTAAATACATGTACATCATCTATATGGATTCCAATAATAAGGTCTTCACCAGGAACAAAATTTTCTTCAAAATTTCCAGGTTTTATTGATAAAAATCTATCACCATTATCAAGCATGAGATAAAACCTCTTTGTGGCACCTATAAACCTTGATGCTTCGAGGTTAGCTTGAAATGTCTGCATCTTAGTCCAATCGTAGGGACTATTTTCAAAATCATAATCTAAAGGAAACAAATAAACATCTTCAAAACGAAATGAGATTACTATATTATCATCTAGGGTAAATTTATTATTGAAATTATTACAATTTATTTTTGGACCTCCTAAACGTATCCAAATATTCATTTTATTGTTTTCAAGTAATTTTAATACAAATCCCTGCAAAAAATTCGTTTCTCCTAAAAAATTGGCGACAAATATACTGTTTGGATCTTCGTATAGTTCATAAGGAGTACCCATTTGAAGAATTTGTCCTGATCTCATAATAATTATTTTGTCTGCTATTGCCATTGCTTCTTCTTGATTATGTGTCACATGAATTGCAGTAAGGCCTAAATCCTTGATAAGATTTCTCAATTCATGCCGAAAAACCTTAGATACTTTTGGATCTAATGAGCCTAAAGGTTCATCCATGATCAAGATTTTTGCTCCAGTGGCAATAGCTCTTGCAATCCCCAATTTCTGTAAACCTGGGTTTCCAAAGATATTTGGATATTCATCGGCATAATCTAATAAGCCAACTGTATTTAACGCTTTTTCAGCTTCTTGAATGACATAATCGTCTTTATATCCACGCATTTCAAGACCAAAAGTAACATTTTCCCAAACAGTTAAGTGGTCAAATATTTCAAAATGCTGAAAAATAAATCCCATGTCTCTGTCTTCTGGAGGAATTCCTTCAATGTCTCTTCCATCAATTAAAACTTTTCCTTTAGTGGGTTTTTCAAGACCAGCTATCATTCTTAGTGTCGTGGTTTTTCCACAACCAGTTGGTCCGAGTAGAAAAACATAATCACCATCATCTATCTTCAAAGAAATGTTGTCTACTGCAAGTACTTTGCCTACATTAAATATTTTTGTTACATTTACTAATTCAATAGATGGCATATTTATATACCTCTCTTTTTTGTAACTGTCCTTAAAGCAAAAATCAAGAAAGCACTGAAAATAATTACAATAACACTTGCAAAAACAGCACTAGGGAATGCATTCGATTCCACCCAATCTACTATTAATACAGGTACAGTTCGTATATTCCCCATAACTACAATTGTAGCACCAGTCTCTCCCAAGGAGCGAGTAAATACCATAATACATCCCGCAATTATTCCTTGTTTAATGTTTGGAAGTGTTATTCTCCTGAAAACTGTCAAATTGGAAGCTCCTAAGGTTCTAGCAGCCTCTTCCACACCTATATTCGTATTTTCTAAAACTCCAATGATAGGTCTTACCATATAAGGAAATGTGAATGCTATATGAACAAATAAAATCATATAAAAACCTGATTGAAAGAGTCCTAACCCTACTGGACCCCAAAACATAAATGTTGCAAATCCTAAAGCGGCAGAAGGTATTGCTATTGGAATATCAAGGATTATATCTAAAAATGTAATCATTCTCCCCCACTTTCGTTTCGTAATGATAAATGCAAAGGGGATTCCAAAAATTAGATTTATCACAACAGCAAGAGTACCTATTTGTATTGAATTAATAAAACTGACATATAAATAAGCCCACTTATAATCTTGACCTAAAAATAATTCTCCTATAAAATCCTCTCCAATAATTTGTGTTGTAATATAAAATGCTGGAATTAAGATTATAAACAGTAAAATAGCTAATGCTATTACATCTCGAAAGTAGCGAAAATATTTATAGCTAAAAAATCTCTCAATTCTAGGCCATACTGATTTTACTGGAAATCTTGTTTTTCTGGTTAAAAATTTTATTGAAAAAAGCAAAATCAAAGAGATAGCGATCAAAATTCCTGCTAATAATGAAGCAGATGGTAATTCCAATTGTCTTCTAAAACCAACAATCATAATGGGTGCAGTTTCTACTAATCCTGAAATAATAATGGTAGCACCTGTTTCACCAAGACTTCTTGTAAATGCAAGAATTGAACCGGCTATAACTCCTTCTTTCATCATTGGTAGTGTAATTGTTCTAAAAACAGTGAAACCTGGAGCTCCTAGAGTTCTAGCAGCATCTTCATATAATGTATCTACCTTTTCCAGAACGATTTTCATATTACGGACTATATACGGAAAAGTAAAGATAATATGTCCTAGAATTATGAGAGAAAATCCTGGTTCAACTCCAAATAATCCCCAGAATAGTAATATTGAAAACCCCAAAGCACTTGTAGGAACCGCCATTGGTAGATCCACTAGAGCATTAAGAATTTTCTTACCTCTAAAGTTGTATCT
>JBHLNR010000219.1:0-5386 GCA_048941385.1 Promethearchaeota archaeon | reverse complement strand
TACAGAGATACCAGAAAGTCCTATATCTACTCCAGATTTGGCTAAAAGGTTTCCCTATATTCTAAATGCTGGATTAAGGACACCTACTTTTTTTCATACTGAAAACAGAATGATACCATGGCTAAGAGAGATAAGACCTGATCCAATTGTTGAGATCCATCCCGAAACGGCGAGAAAGCATAATATACGTGAAGGGGATTGGGTTTGGATAGAATCAAAACGAGGTCATGCTAAGCAACGGGCAAAATTAAACGCTGGAATCGATCCAAGAGTAATTGTAGCGGAACATGGCTGGTGGTATCCAGAGATTAAGAGCTCAGATCACGGATGGGAAACTTCCAACATTAATATGCTGACAGATAACTCCTATGAGTCAATGGATCCAGTAATGGGGGCAACAAACTTAAGAGTCTTGTTATGTAATATATTTCGAAGTGAAGATTAAAAGGAGGAGCAAGATGGAAAAAATATCACTAATTATTGATAAAGATAACTGTATGGGCTGTCATGCCTGTGAAATAGCATGCAAACAGGAGCACAACCTTGGAAAAGGTCCAAGATTTATACGGATTATTGAGAAATCTCCTGACTTCATTCCTATATACTGCCATCATTGTGAAAATCCTCCTTGTAAGGAAGTATGTTCTGTAGAGGCGATATCAATAAGTGAACAAGGCATAGTTCTTATAGATAATGATTTGTGCATTGGATGTAAAGAATGCATCAAGGCATGCAATTATGAAGCCATGCAATTTGATGATATTCAAGAGATAGCGATAAAGTGTGATCTATGTATCAAAAGATTAGAAAAGGAAAAGAATCCTTCATGTATGATAGTATGTCCTACAGGCTGTATCAATCTCGATAAAATTCCTTTTCAATGATAGATAATAACTCCTCGACTTTTTAGTTCATTTACCCAATTGGGGATATTTTTTAGTGGATTCCCTAAAATATTTAATTCTTTAAGAGAGATTAAATTGATCATTGTTTGTGGTAGATCTGTTAGCCTGTTACTTGCCAAATTCAATTTTTTGAGTGCTTTTAATTCCCCTATGGATTCAGGTAAACTCTCTAAAGAGTTATCGGATAATTCTAATTTTTGAAGAGAAGTAAGATTTCCAATAGATTCTGGAATTTTTTTGATATGATTTTCTTCTAACACAATAACGCGAAGTTCTTTTAAATTACAGAGAGATTCAGGAATTGTCTCAATAGAACCTTGACAGTTTTTAAGAACTTGAAGCTTTTCCAGCCCTCCTATTGAATCCGGAAGATTATTTAAAGGATTATAATAAATATTCAACTTTTTTAGAGATTTTAAATTACCTACTGAGTTTGGGAGTTCTTTTATTTTATTTTGATACAATCGAAGTATTTGTAAGCTTTTTAAATTACATATGGATTCTGGGATATCAATCAACTGATTATATTCCAAGGTTAGATCTTCTAGAGATTTCAAATTACCAATTGACTCGGGAAGCGTTGTTAGATTATTATTACTAAGATTAAGGGCTTTAAGGTTTAGAAGATTCCCTAAAGATTCGGGCAACTTAGTTAACTGATTATATTCCAAATTTAGTGTTTCAAGTGATATTAAGTTCCCAATAGATTCTGGTAAATATGAGAGATGATTACCTGCTATATTCAATACTTTAAGTGATGATAAAAGACCAATAGAATCTGGAATTGCATTTAATTCGTTTTCTCTTAGGATTAACCCCTTTAGATGCTTGAGCTTATCAAATTCCTTTATTTTGGAAAGATCTTTTACTTTTTTCCACCCTAAATCCAAGATTCCGTCTACAATTTGAACTTTCTCCCCATCGATAGTAAAAAAATCATTCATTGTTATAAAGAGTATTAACTACAGTCTTTTTTTAATTTATTTAGATCCAAATCATGTCAAAATTTAACAATTCTATTTGTTTTTGTTTAAATTCAAATACTAATTTTTAAAAATAACATTTTTTATATTTATTGTACTAATTAGTAAATTTACGAATATTTGGGATATTGTTTTAAATAGAGATAATAAGGGTTAATTATCATCAGGTAGTTTGAAATGAATAAAATCATAAAAACAGAATTGTTAGATTTTCCCGATATATTTAATTCTATTGATGATCTTATTTTTTTTTTAGATTATGATGGAAAAATACTCAGATTTAATAAAAGAGTTTTAAACACTCTATCTTACTCTGAAGAACAACTTTTGACTATGGAAATTTTTGATATTTATCCTCCTAATTTAAGAAATGATGCGAAACGTTCCATTAATTCGATTATAGATGGTAAAACTACTTCTTGTACTATACCAATAATGACTAAAGAAGAAAAATCTATTCCAGTAGATATGAGGATAAATAAAGCGAAATTGGGAGAGAAAGATATTCTCATTAGCATTAGTCGCGATATAACAGAATTTAAGCGAGCAGAACAAAAATTAAGTGAATCAGAAGAACAATTTAGAAATATCGCAGAACAATCACTAATAGGGATAACGATAATACAAAATGGGGTAATCAAGTATTTCAATGATAGATTTTTAGAGATGAATGGTTATACGGCAGAGGAGATTAGAAGTTGGAGTCCTTATGAATATGAATCCGTTCTCCATCCTGAGGATAAGGAATTTGTCATGGAGCAAGCACACAAGAAACAAGAAGGTGATCCAGATGTTGTCAATCATTATACATATAGAGTAATAACGAAAGATGGAGAGGTTAGATGGCGTGAAATTTTCTCGAAAACAATAAATTATGAAGGTCATCCTGCAGATTTAGCAATGACGTATGACATTACTGATAAGATTAAAGCAGAGCAAGAATTAAAAGATTCAGAAGAGAAATTTCGCACCATCACAGAACAGTCATTAGTTGGAATTTCTATAATTCAAGATGGTTTAATGAAATATATGAATGAAAAACATGCTGAGATGGGGGGATATTCAATCGAGGAATTGAAAAGTCGTACTCCAAATGAATTAGCAGAAATTATCCATCCTGAAGATCGGGAATTTGTGCTGGAACAATTGCGTAAAAAGCAAGAAGGGGATCCAAATGTTGTCAATCAGTATTCATATAGAATTATACGAAAAGATGGAGAAATTAGATGGCGTGAAATTTTCTCGAAAACGATAAATTATGAGGGGGCTTTAGCTGATTTAGTAATTACATATGATATCACTGATAAGATCAAATTCGAACAGCAATTGAAGGAATCGGAAGAAAAATTTTCCAAAGCGTTTAATAGTAATGCTTTATCAATGTGTATAAGTTCCCTAGAAGAAGGTAAATTAATTGAAGCAAATGAAGTTTTTTTAAAATTTTTAGGCATCTCTAGAAAAGATATTATAGGTAAAAATTATAATGAACTAAAGTTATGGCAATCTGAGAGGATAAGGAATAGAGCTGTAAAAATCATTAATGAAAATAGAAACTTGTTTAATGTTGAATCCAGTTTTAGATCAACATCGGGAGAAATTAAATATGGTTTATTTTCTTTTGTTAGAATTATACTTAAAAACAAGCCCTATCTTCTTACTATTGTGAATGATATTACTCCCAGGAAGTTAGCTGAAAAAAGGTTAAAAAAATCAAAGGAGAAATATCGTAAAGCATATAATCAAGCTGAGTTTTATAGAGATCTTTTTGTGCATGACATAAATAATACACTACAGACCCTTTTTACTTCTATCGAATTAATTGATGTAAATCTAAAAGGATCAAAAACTTATGGTGATATTAAAGAATTCCTAGAGCTTTTATATAGACAGATTAATAGAGGGAAAAATTTAATTTCTAATGTTCGTAAATTATCTGAATTAGAAAATTTTGAAATTTCCATTAAGGAGGTAGATCTATTTGAAGTTTTAAATCGATCGATAGAATTCATAAAAAATTCATTTCAAAATAAGAAGATTGAAATAAATACAGAAAGCTCTGTTAAAAAAAATTTAATCCTTGGAAATGATTTGCTTCAAGATGTATTTGAGAATATTTTATTAAATTCAGTTAACCATAACAGACAAAAAAAAGTGGAAATATTAATTAAAATTTCAGAGTTAGAACAAGATGACATTATTTATTCCAAATTAGAATTTATCGACAATGGAATCGGGATAGAGGATTTACGTAAAGAAAAAGTATTGCAGCGCGCGAATTTTGATTTTAAAACTACATATGGAATGGGACTAGGATTATCATTGGTGAATAAGATTATTGAGAACCTACATGGAAAAATTAGGATTGAAGATAGAGTTAAAGGAGATTACACCAAGGGAACTAAGATCATTTTATTAATACCAAAGAGGGGATATCAATAATCAAGATTTTAATAGTTGATGATGACCTAGAAATCTTATTTTTGTATCAGAAAATGATAGAGTATATTGGTTTTGAGGTCATTGGAGTAGCTAATGATGGTGATGAGGCAGTAGAACTTTATAGATGCTTTAAGAATAAACCGGATATAATTCTTATGGATCATCGTATGCCAAAGAAAAATGGACTTGAAGCAACAAAGGAAATACTAAATATCGATTGTTCCACTAAAATTATCTTTACTAGTGCAGATGTTAGTATTAAAGATGAAGCTCTTGCTATTGGAGCAGTAAGTTTTAAACAAAAACCCTTTAGTATTGAAAACTTAAAAAATAATATTTTAAAAGTAATTGATTTAATTCAATAATTTTGATATAAAATCACTTTAATCCCTATTTATAGAAGAAAAATTAATTTCTTAAAATATAACAAAAGTAAATTTGGAGCACTTCGCGGCTAGTAATCGAATTCATTAATAATCTCATAATGCTGCGAGAATTTTTCATGTCTTAAAAGAACTTCTTGTGCTTTTTGAGGAACATAGGATTTTTCATGTTTATCTCCTGCGAATTCTTTTACAGCACTCCAGTTATCAAATAACATTATTGTTACAAATTCAACTTCACTTTCCAAGGAACGCCTTAGCAGGCTTATTTTTCTATATCCCTTAATTTTTCTTCTTTCAATGGAGGGAAAAATTTCATTTCTAAGCAACTTTTCATAAGTATCAGCATTTTGAAATGAAGTCCAACCATACCAGATTCTTGCAATCATTTTTTTAAATATCAATACTTGTTTCTGAATAATAAATATAAGCATTCCTGCAGAAAATTTAATCTTCCTCTAACTCAACCCTGTATCGACAGCATTTATCACCTTTGGTGAGTAATTTTGTGAAACCTTCGGTTTTAAACTTCGGGTTTAGGGCTTTGACAAAACTCCTAAGAGATTCGCCAATTAATACTTCGCAAAGATCAGGTGCCATCGACCATGGTTCTGTAACCGGACAAGTAAAGAGTTCTTTTTCAAAAGCTTTAGGCGTGTTTTCAACATACCCATCC
>JBHLNR010000218.1:0-5403 GCA_048941385.1 Promethearchaeota archaeon | reverse complement strand
CTAGGAAATTTAAAATAATAATTTCCAGATCCTAAGGTCTGTGTCAGCGTAAAATTGATTTCAACTTGATATGTTACATTTTGAGTTATTTCAAAATTAGAAACACCAAAAATCGGAGACGAAATGACCGGATTAATATACGAAACCGTAGAATGTAGCGGGGATGTTGAATAGACTGAAAATACTATAGGGAAGAAGAGTAAATAAATTGCAATGTACTTAGCTTTATCTTTCATTATTAAATTTGTAGGATATTAATATTTGTTATAAAAAGTATAAAACTTACAACTTATAATTTTATTTCTTTAGTTATTTTAGTAAAAATTCTATCTATGGATCGTTTTCACATATTTTTATTATTGTTGATTTTTATGTTTTTAATGAGTAATATTTTTTAATTTCTATTTTTTTCAATGATAAAAGTAAGGTTGAGGCACCTATAATCTACAAGACATATTTAATTGACGCTGATAACGGGATTTCTCTTTTCGAAGCAACATTCAAGAAATTAGAGAAAATTCAAGATATTGCTCTAACAGATTTCTTCAACGTCATTAATAAAACTATCGATAAGATACAGGCATCCATGGCTAAAGGAAGAAGAGTAAATGAAATGAATAGGGTTGTAGAATCAGAAGATTCAACAATTTTCATTTATTTTCATCCTTTATCTAGGATTCTATTTTGTTCGATTTCGGATGCTGATGATGATACTGAGAAGATAAAGGAAGTAATCCATAATATTGCTAATAGATTTTGGAAAAAGCACCAATCTGATCTTAAGGTATTTAGGACTACCACAGAAAAAGCCAGGTTCCAAACGTTAAATGCTGATATTGAAAACCTCACTATGGGAGGTAAAATAGGGGAAGTTTTTCCAAAATTACTTGTTGCTAAAAATGTATTAGAGAAAGTTTTACAAATGGGGATGATTGAAGAAATTGATTTTGAAATCGCATTACTCTGCACAGGAAAGAATTCTCCACTTAAGATTTCAAGATTACTACATAAGAAGAAAACTGTGATTTCTGATTCTCTTAAGAAATTAGAAAAATTAGATGTTATTGATATTTAAAGTTAACTTTTCTATTATACATCATAGCATAGTGATGTTATTTAGATTAAATCCTTCTTCATGAAATAGAAAAAAATAAAAGTTTTCTTAATTTATCAAAAATACACTATATTAATATGATTATTATGGGGAATAACGCAGAAATATTTGCTACGGTTAAAAGCCCTTCCAAAAACTCAACTTGGAGAAGAGCTAAAGGATTTTCTTTAGAAGAAATTAAGCAATCAGGAAGGAAATTAACTCATTTAAAAGAGTTAAATATTGATATAGATAAATTTAGAAAATCTGCTCATCCTGAGAATATTGAAGCACTTAAGTCTTTAAAGATCACTGAAAAGGAAATAAAAAAGAGAGAACCATTTGTAGCAAAAGAGAAAAAGAGAACTCCTTTCAAATCTAAGAAAGAGAAACCCAAGGTTGCACGTAAAAGGGTTATTGAAAAGGCACCTGAAGTATCTACGGTTAAAGAAAAAGTAAAACCTGTAAAGAAAGAAAAAGTAAAACCGGTGAAAATTGAAAAAGCTAAAATTGAAGAACTAGGTACACCTTTAACTGAATTACCAGGTTTGGGCGCAGCAACAGCGAAAAAATTTATGGAACTTGGAGTTAATACAATTGAAGATTTATGTAAAGAGAAACCCGATGAACTTGCGTCTCTAATTAAGGGTGTTTCTGTTGATAGATGCAAAAGTTGGATTGAAGAAGGTAAAGAATTAATCAAATAATATAAATAGATCTTCTGCTTTTTAATTTACTTACCTGAAATTAATTTTAAGTATATTTTCTCATATCAGAAGTTTTATAAATACTTAATTTATGTTAGAAATAAGTTTATTCAATAAATATTAAATAATACGCTGCGAGGATTAACATGGAGTATAATTATTTCATCTATAATAAACCAGAGTGTAATTTATCTGTTAATAAGATGCCGAAATGGTTTAAAGAAATGGAATCTGAAGGTAATGAAAATAATGGATATGTAGTTTTGCATTCCCAGAATGATTATGATGAAATATGGGGTTCTAACTCTAAATTTGAAATAAAATGGGAGAAAAAGGACCGGACAGATTTGTTTTACTATAAAGAAGTGGAAAGAAGTATTGAAACTTATAATGCAATCGGTATTGTTGTTACAGAAAAAGAGAGAGACTGGTTAATGAGTCATGAATTCACATCTTGGTTTGGACATCGAAGGAAAATGATTAGGAAGAGATATTATGTTGAGAAAGTAATACATGGTATTTTTTACTGTGAGATTTCAGAACGACTTTTCAATATGCATACTTCTATAATAGAAAGTATGTATGATAATTTCAAACCATATATAATAAAATCATATAATTCATTAGAATGTCATTAATGATTAAATTTTTTGAGCGTAAATAAAGAAGTTATCACTATTTGTTGCTCCACCCATTATTTTAAACTCTTTTATCTCAAAAATCTTCAATAGTTTTTTCACTTCATGTTTAGAGAAAAAATGATAGAACCTGTTATAGGTTTTTTTTTCTCTTGAGAGGGTCCATGGGATAAATTTATCTCCGAATTCATTTAGTCCTGCCATTTCTTGTTGCTCTTTATAATTCAAATTAAACCTTCTTTTTAAGCCATCTATAAGAAAATAGCTCTTGTACTCCTTTTGCCATTTACGCCATACAGTAATAATGAAATTACCTCTTTCTTTTAAAATCTTATTAATTTGCTCAATTAGATCTTTTCGATCAGACTTATGTTTAATATGATGGATAGTTGCAATTGAATAAATATTGTGGATCGATTCATTTCTAATCGGGAGATATCTAATATCCGCCAAAATTAATTGAATTAATGCAGATTCGACTTTTGAATAGGAAGAAGAATTTCTTAAATCATTTTGCGCA
This sequence comes from Promethearchaeota archaeon, assembly GCA_048941385.1. GTDB lineage: Archaea > Asgardarchaeota > Lokiarchaeia > Sigyniarchaeales > SOKP01 > Loki-b32. The sequence goes on along the minus strand of JBHLNR010000218.1, from coordinate 2,445 downwards.
ATTTTTAAAAATTCAAGAGAGACATCAATCCCAACCAGTTTTTTTGGATGGCTACCTAAAATTTTGAAATTTCTCCCATTAGCACAACCTAAATCCAAACATACTCCGCTAAAATTATATTTTTTTTTTTCTAAATATGATATAAAAAATTCAAGTGGCCTCCATGGTTTCCTTCTTTTCGAATGATAATCTTTAGCAATCTGGTTGTAGTTATAATCTTCCATGAAATGATAACGATTTATTTTTTTTTTAAACATATAAATGTTAATAAAGCTATATAATTTTCAATATATAATAATAATCATGTTAGTGAATCGGGAAATGGAAGAACGCATCGTCATTCTTACTAAGTTTTCACAGTTGCTAAGAAATGAGATTTTAGATTATTATGATAAAACACATTTGTACCTAAAGGATCTAGTTTTTTACAAAAAAATTGATTTAAATGGAGAGATATCAAGAAGTGATCATGAAAACATAAAAAACAATCTTAAATTAATGTTAAAGGCTGTTAAAACCGGATTAAATACTATAGGGGTACCTATAAATAAACTAACAAAAATCCAGAATGAATATTTTCAGGAGATAGAAACGAAGCGTACCGATTTGTATAACTATGGCACTTTTCTTGAAATATATTTAAACCATCATATTGATAAATTACTCTTTGAAATTTTAATTGATTATCTATTAGATTTAGATAAAACAAAAATTGAGACTTTAAAACTGTTCAAACTAATACATCAAGGTTTTATTGATAAATTGCTAGTATTTAAAGACACCTATTTAAATTCGAAGACTAAAACTTTTTTTCACTTTCCCGAAATTGAAGAACATTTAAATTTGACAGATTTATCTATTAATATAAAGTCATACCACGAGAATCCTAAGAAAATCCCTAGCAATACTATGAAAAAAGAAAAAGGATTATCCAAGGAAGAGGAGAAACCTGGAGAAGAACTTAATATTTTAGCTCAATTGGAAGAAGCTAAGAAAGATTTTATTGAAACGCTTAAAACACCAAAAAAAGAATTGTTACCAACTCCTTCACCCATTCAAAACAATTCAGAAACTCCTACATATATTCAAAGAGAGTTAGTTCTCGAAGGTGAAAAAATATACTTCCTTGATTATTTTGGAAACCTACCAATAGTTCACAATGAATTTCTTAATAAATTTAGAATTAATATTTCAAATCTACTAAATTCAAGGATAGTTAATCCCGATTTTCTTGATTTAGAGACAATGTTTTATCATATATCTATCCTAAAATTGGCTGGGATAAAATTTCCTTTCGCTCCAATTGAAATTTTGGATTTTCTAAGAAATTATATCACTGGGATGACTTTTAGTTCCTCAAAAAATATAATGCCAGATTCAATTAGTATTTTTTATGGATTATCAATTATTTCTGAACTGAATTTAATACATAGGACTAATATCATTAATCTTACCTCTACTGAAGAGTTTCTTAAAAAGACATTAAATGAAATAATTCCAGAAAAGCTAAAATCAAATTATTTTACTTTACTTGGATTAAAACTGTTAGCAAAAAGTGAAGTAATAACATCCAGAAAAAGCAATTTGATAAACCAAATATTAGGTTTAAATTTATTATCTAAAAAAGATTTTTTCCCCGTATTAGATATATATAATCAAATTTCTATTCTAAAGATCTTAGATAAGAATATAGATTTATCAAGATTTAATATGCTTTATGTAGATGAACTTAAAAAAAAGTTAACTTCAAGAGGATCGATTGGGGATTTAATAACCAATTCTGCGAGAACATTGTTAATTTTAGACCTACTTGATTTGAAAGAACAAGAATCAATATTATGTAGCCGTTTACTCAATTATATTGTTAATTCTACTGATTTTTTTAGTTTAGAAAATTTAGATAAGGATTTCAATTGGCGTATTGATAAACTAGCATATAAGGTTGAATTAAGAATGCTATTTTGGGCATTATTAGCTTGTTCTCAGTATTCTCCCGATCATCTCATTAACCTTTAGCGCCTTTTAACAATTTTTCAATTAGTATAACCTATTCATTTCTCATTCCAAAAATCTTTAAAAGAAAGTTCTTTGCAGAAGGGGTAATGTGTTTAACATTTCTGTTCCATTCTTCATTAAAAATATGATTCTCTTTTAAATCCTTGAATATATTTTGGGCTAATTTAATTAGGGAATCAGTATCAATAAAAGCAGCATCATTTCCTATTCCCGGGCAATAATTTTTAGCTTTTTCTGTATATAGAATTCGGATTCCCTCTTTCCTAATATTGCTATTATTAGCAACAGTTACAAATGTAAACGGAAAAGATCTACAAAATTTTGGTCTTAAATCATAGATTAAACATTTTTTTTTATTTTGGTCATAAAAACAACATATTCCCTGTTCATTTTTCATAAGTCCTATAAATGTCAAACCTTTCTCAGTTT
>JBHLNR010000042.1:0-23474 GCA_048941385.1 Promethearchaeota archaeon | reverse complement strand
ACAGAACCAATTCCATACATGGCAACAGCTGTTGCTATAGCAATTTCGAAGTGACTTGAAGAACCGATAATTACTGTAATAACTGCTTCTCTATATTTCAATTTAGTGAGTTTAGTAATCAAGATGTTGTATCCTACTACAATAAAGAATCCCACTAGGAGAGGAATTGATACTAATAAAAGATAGTCAGGATTGTTAATGAGTACATCCCCGTTTAAAGAGAAAAGGACAATTAAGGTGGTTAATAAGGCAATAATAGATATCTTCCCAACAATTGGACGATATTTATTATTAAACCAATCTAAACCTTTTGACTTGACTAATAATTTCTTACTTGCAATTCCTAATCCTAAAGGCAAACCAATAAAGAATATCAAAGAAATCAATAAAAGCCAGGCGTTTATTGGAATGTTTTTTATTCCTGTTAACAATGAAACCATACCTACATAACCGAAAATTATTGTGATAGTGTTTAAACTCGTGTTTATTACATTCTGTTCTTGATTACCTTTAGCCATCCAACCCCACACTAAGACCATAGCAGTACAAGGGCTTGAGGAGAGAAGAATAATTGCTACTGATAGTTGTCTTACCGTTTCAGAATTTCCTGGAAGAAATATATTAATCATTGCTAAACCGACAAAAGGGGCTACCAACCAGTTAGAAATTATGGTCAATAATATTGGTTTGGGGTTTCTCCCTAGTTTTTTCAACTCAGAAGCTTGAAGATTCAACATAGCGGGATACATCATGAAAAAAAGACATATACCAATTGGTATAGAAATATCTCCAATTTGTAAAGCTGCTATTGCATCGCTTATTTCTGGAATAAGCTGGGACAGTAAGATTCCTATTACTATGCACAGAAAAACCCATACAGGCAAGAGTTTTTCAAAATAATTGATTCCCCGAGAATCTGATTCTTCAGACTCAACCACTTCGATTAAACTATCTTCAAAATTTTCTTCTACCATTCCACTCAATTTAGTTTAGTAAGTCTTAAATTGCCAAAATTTTTAATTAACAGAATAAATAGACAAATTTAAATTTATCTATATGACATTATATAACATATATAGACATATTTTATACTAATTATGGTTGAGCAGAATAAGGACGACATTAAAACACTTATTGAATGTATAGGATTAGATATAGACGTTCATCAATACATTAAAAGTCTAAAAAAAAGCAGAGATGAAATTTTATCAAGAAATGATTTTAAGGAAAAAGTGATTGCACATAAGGCACTCGGTAATGAATCAAGGTTCTTGATATATAATTTAATCAAGAAAAAAGAAATGTGTATTTGTGAACTGAGTACTATTTTGGATTTTACTCAGCCAACAATTTCTCATCATGTAAAAATATTAGAGCAGGCTGGATTGATAAAGGGAGTAAAAACTGGGAAATTTATTCATTATCAAATTAACGAGTGACAAAATTAATTTTCTTGGTAAATTAGAAAATATCTTTTCTCTAATAATTTTATTTAAAATTGATAAATATTAACCTAACAAGAAGATTTCCCCAAGAAATTGAGATAAATAAAATATTTTGGAGTTTTTGAAATTAAACCATATTATATAAATTTAATGGTTTTTGTCGGATATCTGTTTACCAGCAAATATAATCAACGCTAAATATATATGTATAAATGGTCTTTAAAATAGTGTTCAAAAAAATCAATATAGGTATTGTTGAAATTTAGCATGAAAGAATTAAGCGATCAGCCAGGATTTTCAAAATACTTTCGAGTGATGTCACCATCAAAAATTGCTGTTAACAGAGAGGAAATATTTTATCGGGATAAATACAATGACATAATTAACTATATTAAAACAATGTCCGCATTTAATGGGAATAATCCTTTAAATGAGTACATGTCACCTAAAGGAGCTCTCTTAATCAATATTAATCCTGGAACTGATATATTAGATTATTTGAAACTAATTTCAATGAATTACTCTTTAGAGTTAATTGAATTAAATGATATTGAAATTAAGAAATCCCCAGATAAGTTTGAAGAAAGTTTTCTTCAAATTTTGAAATCAATCAGAGACAGTAGTAATGAAAATTTAGATATGAAATTGATTGATGTTGACAAACAGATTGAGAAAAAATTACTAGTAATAGATCAACAGTTAAATTTTAGGGCATTATTCAACGAAACAAATTTACTTGAAGTTTTTACAACCTTAATAAAAGAAATCAGTTCTAATTTCATTAAATCTAATATAATTCTAATATGGGTAAATTATGATATTCGAGATATCATAGAAATCTCATCAGAAGTATATGAGACTTTTGATATTTTAATAAGAATTCAACTTTTGAATAAGATTGAAAGAGAAACTGTATTTAGAGATTTTTTAGAGAAAAATCCAAAAATTGTATTTGATATAAATGCGTTGGTAAACTATACCGAGAATTGGGAAGTAAATGATATAAAACAATTGCTAAAAGTTGGAATTTTTAAACATTTCTTGAACTCTGAACTAAATGAGATGAGTAATGAAATTACTCATATTTTACTAGACTTGATTGATTCAGGGGAATTTATACCATCGATTATTTCAAAGATTTCGAATAATAACTTAATGAATGATGAAAATGAAGAAAATCAACACTTTATCCAGAAAATTTCTAAAACTGAAGAAGAAAAATTTAAAGAAACTAATGATATAAATGGTTATATAAATTCTATAAGGGATTCACGTCCATCAGAATTTATGTTAAATCAATTATATGAAAATGCTGCGTTTTTAAATTATAATGAACTTTTACTTATAATTGATAAATTGGAGAAGAAAGAACCATTAGAAGAGATCGACAGAAAACTACTGGCACAATATCCCTTTATTTTAACGGAATCCCCCAAAAGGGCACAAATTAATTTAGAAAAGGCTAAAAAGAGAGTCGATCGTATAAAACAAGCATTTGGAAAATGATTCATAATAGGATGATATGAAAATTGGCTTTGCAGACGCAATTTGAAGATGAAGAAAAATTAGATGCATTGAACAGGGATACTTTTATAAGGAAAGTCATTTTAGAAAATTTCTTATCATTCCAAAAAGATGAAGTTGAATTTGGGGATGCTAAATTTGTCATTATTGTTGGTCCAAATTGGAGTGGAAAAACATCAATATTTCAGGCAATTAAATTTGTTCTAGGCAGTAATGAAAGGGATGACCGTTATACGAAATGGTCTAATTTTATAAGAAATGGTCAAAATCATGCTATGGTCGAAATTCATATTCAAACTAATGATAAAATAATTCAAATCAGGAGATATGTTGTAAGAGGTCAATCTCCATATTTTACTATCAAAAGAAAGAATGACAAAGAATTTCATAAGGTTCAAGTTCATGAAATTCAAAAATTAATTAGTGATTTAAATATCAATCCTGACAACCAATTTGCTTTCGTAAGTCAAGGAAAAATAGATGCGATTAAAAACTTAAAGTCAACAGAACTATGTTCCTTTCTTGAAGAAGGGATTGGTTTAAAACCTCTTCGAGATGAAATCTTATTTCAAAAAGGAAATGTGCTTAATTTGGAAAACGATTTGAAGTCAATGAAGGCTAGAAGAAATACATTGAATATTAGTTTAGAACTCTTAACACCAAAACTAAAGCGTTTAGAACAAAAAAATCAATTGTTAGCTACTAGAAAAAAGTACAATGATGAACTTTTATGGGCAAATAAAGATAAGCTGAACAGAGAAATAGAGAAGATAGGTGAAATTATTGATAATCTCAAATTGGTCATTAAAGGAATTAAAGAGAGAAAGGAAAAATTTGATATTGAAATCACAGAATTGGTTAGAAAAATTGCTCTAGAAGAACAGAACATAAATGGATTATCTAAAAAAATCGGTGAATTAACTTTTGAGAAAAATGATTTAGTCGCAAGAATAGAAAATTGGCAAAAAGAAAAAAAACTGGTTAAGCAAGAATTAGATATTCTATCTACAAAATTAAAGGAATTTGAAAAAATTATTAGGAATTTTGAACACCAAAGAGATAGTCTCGAAAATGAACTTAAAATTGTTAAAAAAGAGCGAAAAAAGTTAGATACTCAAATTGAGAGTTTAATAAAGGAGCAGGACCAGTTAGTAAAGAAAATCAAACAAAATAAAGCTATATTGGACGAATATAATGAAATTGTTGATGAGAAAAAGCAAAAAGAATCAAGAATTAAAGAGAATCAAAAGTTAATTTATACTATCAATGACGAAATCAACCAATTATTTCAGAGTTTTAAAGATATAGAACATAGGTTAGAAAAAAATAAATGGTTTTTAAAAAATCCTTCACAGAGTTTATTGCAAGAACTTGAAAAAGAACTAAGAAAGGTTTCTTTAAGGATATATGAAATTGATTCCGAATTAAAAAAACAAGAATTTGAAAAGTCCAAAAGGATTAAAAAATTAAAAATACTTCAAACCTCATTAAGGGAACGGAAAGTTGTCTTACCTTCAAGTATATCTATTCTTAAGGAGGAAATAGATAGAAGAGATTTGAATGTGAAAGGTCCCTTAATTGAATATTTAAAGTATGATGATAATTTAAGTTATGCTATGGAGTCCGTATTAGGGGAAAAATTATTATATAGCTTTGTAGCAGAGGATTGGGATACATTGACATTATTAAAGAGGTTGAAAGAAAAGTATAATGCTTACTGTAATATTTATCTGTCAAAAAAAATAGAAATACAACCACTATTACCCATTACTGCTGATGGAGTTCTTGGTTATCTAGCTGAGCTAGTTAGAATTGTAAATGATGATAAAGATATAAAAAAAGTTATATATTCCAAAGTAAAGAATTGCTTAGTAGTTAAAGACTATCATTCAGGAAGAGAAATTTATAATAAATTTGGTTTCAAGGGTAAATGTGTAACTCTAGCAGGAGAACAAATTATCTCATATAAATATGTATATGAAACTCCTTATGTAAAAAGGTTAAAAGGTTTATTGAGCGCTGCTACACAAAAGGAGCAATCTAGTTTATTGGAGTCTGAAATTAAATCAATTAATGATACGATTTCGGAATTAAGGGTTGAACAGTCTCAACTAGACCTTATCCAGAGAGAAATATTCAAAAAAAAAGAAGCATTCAACGATCTTCTATATAATTTTAATCAGAAACAGAGGATCACGACCAAAAAGAATCAATTATACGAACAAATGCACGATTTAGAGAAATATAATTCGCAAATTGAAAAAGACTTAAATAATTTAGAGCTTAAGATTAAAGATTTAAAATCTCAGACTGATCCTGATTTTTTTGTATGGACTGATAGAATTAACGAGATTCCAAATGAATTAACTGTTTTAAATGGGGAAAGAAGAAAATGGGATTTGAAGTTAGAGGAAAACTCTGAGATCCTTAAAGAAGTAAAAGAGGAATTGAACAAACAAATAATAGAATTCAACACCCAAAAATTAGATTATGAAGAAAAAAAAGAAAATTTTCAAAAGGCAGACAAAACCGCTTTCGAAATCTATCGACAATTAGAAAACGTAGAAGATAAACTTGTTGAAATAGAAAAAGAAATCGATAATATGACGGAATCGAAAAAAAAATACCAAAATAGGAAGAATGAAATAGATAAAAAAAGTATACAAATTACTTTAAATCTGGAACAGGAAAATGTAAAATTAAATACATTTAATCAAGAGCTTCAATTAAAGAAAAGTGATTTTGAACGCATTATCGCTGAAATAGGACCCTTAATTTCTGAACAGCTAATGATAATGCGGCCAATAGAAGATATAAATGAAGATATTTTAAAAATTGACAAACAATTACTCAATTACTTAGATGTAGATGATTCACTTCTAATTGAAAAAGATCAAATTATCTCATCTCTTAAAGAGATTAGTAGAAGTCAAATAGACTTAGAAAAGGATATTAAAGCTGCAGTCAAAACTGAAAAAAAGTTAGAAAAAACATATTATGATAAATTTTGTATAGTACTCGAAGATATCCAATCTAAAGTAAATCAAAAATTTGAAGATTCTCAAATTAAGTCATTTTGCTCTCTTGAATTAAAAGGAAATTTTAAAGATTTAGAAGTTGACATAAAAGCGGCGACTTCAAAGGAGCAATTAAAATCGTTTACAGCATTAAGTGGAGGTCAAGTCTCTCTTATTTCAATTTGTTTAATTTTGTCTTTACAAGAAATTAAACCCTCTCCCCTGTGTATGCTAGATGAAGCAGGTATGTTTTTAGATGAAAAGAATTCGGAGGTCGCTTATCAATTAATAAAATCAACGTTAGAACAGAACCCAATTCAATTATTTATGTTCCTGCCCAAATCGTCAACTTCATTATTTTTACTTGCTGAAAAAATTATTGGAATTGCGCGAGTTGGTAAAAATGAAATCTCTTCAGTATTTAAACCAAAATTAATAAAAAAAAAATAAAAAATATATGAAAGAATTTAATGACATTTCCGAGGAAATAAATAGAAAAATAGAGGAAATTCAAATTAAAGTTATGTCGGGTGAATTAACTTTATTAAACATTGAATTATTTCCAATTTTTGAAAATTTAAAGAATTCACTTAATATTTGGAATCTAAATAAGTATTCTGAAACATATAACAATCTATTTCAACTTTTAGTCCAGAAATTTGAAGAATTAAAAATCTTAATTAATAGCATTGATAGAAAAGATAGTTTTTTAACATTTTTAAACTCAAATCCCAAGGATTTAGAAATAGATCAATTATTAAGTGAATGTTGGATAAAACCTTTCAATATCAACTCACTTTCGGTTGAATTTCTTGAATTTTCTAAGGATAAGTTAAACACTATAAAAAGAGATTCAACAATTATTGAACAATTAGATAAGCTAGAGGTTAAAGATACGTTTCTACTGGAAATTCCTGAACAAAAATTTACTGAAAAAATGTTAATGTTCTTCAACAGCATTAAAAATAAACTTCCATGTGCTTTTGACGAAATATTTGAAGGTGAGCAGAATCAAATTAAGTTATATGAAAATTTTGTGTATTTGCTACATTTACTCCAATTAGGCAAAATTAAATACCAAAAACAATCAAATTTTTTATATCTAAAATGAGTGGTGAAAAAATGAATGAATTCACAATTTTAATGCATTTGTTAAGTAATAAAAAGGAAAACTTTCAAATAGGTGCTTCTAAGGAAGAAATTTTAAATAATTTAAATCTAAATGGTAAAAATGAATCAATATACTTTGAAGATTTGATTACTCAATTATCAAGTTATATCGAACCATTGGGGCTCCAAATCAGATTTAACTCACTATCCTCACACTGGTTCCTTGCATTTGAAACAGAATCGTCTGATTATGTCTCTGCTAATCCTTTTGCAGATAAACCAAGACTAGCTGCAACATTGTTCTATACTTTGATTTGTTGTCTAGAAAGATTAGGTTCGGCAAAAATTCAAAGAATAAAGGAATTGAGGAAGAAAAAACATATTATTGAAGATTTAAAGGAATTAGAGAAAATAGGATATTTAGAACTTGATCAAAATTTAGGAACTGTAAGGCTTACACCCCTCATTGGATATCAGCTAGATCTAAATAAATTATTAATTAAATTAGCTTTAAAATTAAAAAAATAAGAGACTATTGTTTTGTAGTTATCTGAAGAATCATTTCAGCGACTCTATTATTAAATTGTTCGACATCAGCAAAATTTTCAACAGTTTCACCACAGGTAGTAAAGAATTCATTTATTGTTATTTTTCGAGTATTAAAAAATTCTTGAATCTTGCTGGTCATTTCACTAATTTTTTTATCCCTATTTCCTTCCAATAAATCAACTTTATTAATACAAACATATATCTTGTCAGGGAAAAATCTAACATCGTTAAAAAATTCAAATTGGGGCTCTAAGTCTCTATCAAGAGAAAAAACAGCTATTATTTGTGTTGCAATCCGCGAAATTGTAATAATACCCATTTTTACTACTGCTCGTTTTCGATCTCCTCCAGGTGCAAAGATTGTATGTGCTCTATTGCTTGCATCTTCTCGAAATACAATTCGGTTAGGATGGATTGTCTTAGTCTCTTTTTCATTAAGAGAATCTTCCTTATCTCCTCCTGGAACCGTTGCTTCACCTGAAAAATCAGCTTTAACAACAGAACATTTCACACCTCCCTCAACTTTTTCAATATCCCCCTTTTTTAAATATCTTACAAAAAGACGAAGGATACTGGTTTTTCCAACACTTACATCTCCTAACAATCCAATGTTTACCATTAAACTTCACCTTCCAATAGTTTATTTAGCAATAACTCGTAATCTGGTATTAGAAATTGTTCAAGTAGAGCATTATTATGAGAGTGAATGAGCGCAATCAGCACTTCTTTCACATTTTTTGCATTTTTAGAATATTTTGATAGATTATCTGATGTTGGTTCATCACTAAAATCTCTTGCGTGTTCTTCAAAGCCAAAATTAGAAAGATCTGGTAATGCATTAAAAAAACCAAAAGCAGAATAACCTTGATATTGGTAAAACACGAAGAATCTAGTTTTTATATTCTCAATTACTTGAGATAAATAAGTAGAGGGATATATTTCTCCTAATGTTAATTCTTCATCTTGTTGTATTACAAAGTAAGGAGAAATTGGGGAAACTTGAGAACCGTACATCTCTTTAGGAGGGATTGAAATGAATGGAAGTTTCTCAGAGACAATTGTCCATAAATCCTCCCTTTTTTTCTCTAATAAAATTTCTTTAATTTCATCATAAGCAAAGAAGAAGTCTGATTGCAGCGCTAACAAAGAGCTTAAATATACTGAAATTGAAGCAAAAGTCGCTTCTAAAACAGGTCTTCTCCCTCCATTTGAATCTGATGGTTTAACTGCTCCTTTCCATGCTCTTAATCCTGAATATGCAAATGATTTAACATCGAAAAAAGCTCCAGAAAGAAATAAGAATGACGGCGCTTCTTCTTTGTCACCTGACAATAAATCCATAGATTTATTGATTAATATACTTTCTAATTCCGCATCATGAAATTTAGAGTGAATGATGGGCATTTGTAACCATGTTTTTTTCTTTGCCAAAATATAAACACTCTTTTTATTAATTTCGATAAAATTATAAAGGACTGCTGTATAATTAATTTTTCTTATTTTAATTAAACAATATATTATCTCAATATAATTTTTTGCAATTAATAAGTACCGATCGCGATTTAATCTTAAAAACTAAACTTTTTCAGCTACTTATTTGTTTGGCTAAAAGCTCCCTCATTTTTAAGGTAATTAAATCAAATTCTTGCATTGATTTTAAATTTGATATTTTAATTCGTTCTATTATTTTAGAATTCTTAAAATATTCATATTTTAAATCTAAATCGGGATTTTTATCTTTGATTTTTAAAAGAGCCCCTCGCAGAAAAATAGTTATGAATTCTTCTGACGTTTCTCTTATTGATCTTTCCTGCGGTTCAATAAATTTTATCTCAACCATAAAGAAATCTAAAAAATTGAGAACGCATATCAGTTTTGATTCTTTTTCTTCACCGTTAGAAAAGATCTTTCTTTTAATATTTGATCCTTTTACTCTTTCCTTAGGTATTTCTTCTGCAAAATATTGTTCCTCAATTGACTTCATTTTATCCTCCTGTAAAGAATCAGTATAAATTTTATCAGCACTCTGAAAAGATTTATTTGATATTAGCGAATTGAGGAAATTTAAAACATCTTTTAATTCAGTAATCTCTATTTGTAATTCTTCAAGTTGGTCTTTTTTTTTATAATAAAGATTCTGAATTTTACTTAACATTAGTGATAATTTCTCAATTTCAGTTTCCTTATCTCCAATATCCATTGATTTCATATATGTTTTATAAGAAATTAAATTTATTTAAAAATTAATGCTATTGATAAATTAAGTGAATTTTTCAAGGTGAGTATAAATTGAACTCTATGATAATAACTCCAAATGCTTCTGATCCTGAAGTTCAAATATTAAGTAATGAATTTGAGAAAAAAGGATATAGTGTTGAATATTTTATTCCATCAAAAATGAAAGTGATGATTTCATTTAGAGAAAAGTTTAAAGCCAAATTTGACGAGCTTGAACCAAGAGCTGCCTTAGTGAGAGGATTTGGCGCTGCAGCCACTCAAAAAATATTTTTTAGGCTTGATATTTTAAGAGCAATTGAAGAATGTAATGTTAAATTAATTAATTCCAGAGAATCTTTAGAAATTGCTAGTGATAAGTTTTTAACCTCAGTTTTTTTGGAGAAACATGGCATACCTACCCCTAAGACCATTATTTGCGAAGACCCAAACAAAGCTTTAGAAGCTTTTGACGAATTAGGTGGAGATTGTGTTTTTAAACCACTTTTTGGATCAAAGGGAATTGGAATTACTCGATTGAATGATAAAGCTTTTGCTGAAAATGTATTATATACTTTGAGCAGACTCAATGAAGTATTTTATTTACAAGAATTTATCGAACATAACAAACGAGACATCCGAATTCTAGTACTCGGTGAAAGAGTTATCGCAGGCATGTATCGCGTCGGGAATAGTTGGAAGACTAATATCTATGCTGGTGCGAAAGCAGAACCGATAAAAATTTCAGAGGACCTAGAAAATCTTGCCATAAAAGCAGCTCAAATTACCAAGACTGAAATTGCAGGAGTGGATTTAATTGAAGGGAAAAATGGTTTTCTAGTCCTGGAAGTAAATTCAATTCCTGGATTTACAGCACTTCAAAAAGTGACTCCATTTAATATAGCGGAGGAAATAATTAATTTTTTCCTAGAAAGAGCTTCTGTTTAGACGTTGAAAATAAAAAGAAAGAAAAAATTTTTATCCATTATCTAATTTATAAATCCTCAATCAATCCTATTAAGCCTGCGATTAATACTAAAACACATGCCCATATCCCTGCTCCAAAAACAACCAATAGTACAGCGAGAATTATTAATACAAGCCAATGAAATGGGATGGGGTCATTTGGTTTTAATGCAACCCAGAAAGTTAAAATAACAATAACCAAGCCGACTATGAACACAATTACTCTATCTAAAGCTACTAAAGGGTCAACAAAACCATAATTTTCATAACGGGCTAGCCATAGAATTAGAGTTACCAACCCAACAATTGCACCGATTATGGTTAAAAATTTCATCAATTGTCCATTTTTGTAATTTTTAGTCAATTTATAACATCTCCATTGAAATATTACTTCATATTAAGGTATTAAATTATAAAAGCATTTATGTTTCAATTTAGAAATATCTAAAGAGTTCAAATTCATTTTTGGAATGTAATATCACGATATTTTTTGCTTTTATATAAGATTTTTTTGGTAAAATCCATGTGATTGATGAAAAAATAAACAGATATAAGGATGAAATAAATCTTGCTAAAAGATTGTCTAGCATGAAACATGCTGATCGAGATTATTATGAAAATTTAATAATTAGATTTGAAAGAATTCTAAAATTCTATGAAAATTTAAAAACATTGAGAAGAAGTGACGGGAGTTAATATTTAATAAGTATTGCGATGCTTTCTATTCTAAAACCCTAATTAAATTTCTTCTAACATATTAAATTTAAAAAAATTTTTTAAAATCAGAAATATTTTATGGAGTGGGAGACCTACAACATTGGAAAAAGATCCTTGAATTTGTTCAATAAATAAACTGGCTTTTTCAGTTATGGCATAAGCTCCTGCTCTTCCTCTCCATTCCCCTGACTTAATGTAACTCGCAATTTCATCATCACTAAGGTTAAGAAATTTCACAGCAGTATTTTCATAATCAATAAAGATTTCAGAATCATCTGAATCTGTAATGGCTATCCCTGTTAACAAATTATGCGTTTGTCCTATTATTTTTTTAAGAATACTAAAAGCATCTTGTTCATCAACAGCTTTTCCTATTATTTGCCCATCTAGTTCTACAACTGTATCTGCAGCTATTATAATCCCTTTTTTGTTATTCTCATGTAATTTATTTTTTGCAAAAATTGCTTTTGCTTTAGCTATTTCCTTAACTAATTCTACAGGATCAGAAATTTTACTTTTTAGCTGCTCCTCATCGACATCAGGCTTTAATACTTCTATTGGAATTCTCGCCTGTTTAAAAAGTTCCCTTCTATCAGGAGATTTTGACGCCAATATAATTTGTTTCAGAAATTTTCACCTTATTTCAATTATATTCACTATATTATAAATCCTAAATCTTTAGTAAATATATATATAGTTAATTTACCTATGGGGACAAATATTAGTAAAAGTAGAAGTTCATTTAATCCATTATGGAATATTATCAAATTTGGTTTAGCATTATTGCCTTCTATTATACCATTATTCTCTTTGGTTATATACATTATTCTAATAAAGAGGATAATTTAAATAATATTATTGCTTTTGGAACTTTACTTTTTGTATTCATACATATCTTTATCTTTTTAGCTTTAATGAGTCAAGAGGCAAAATTAAGATTTTTTATGGTACCATTATGGTTACTTCTTTTAGGTATACCTCCATTACTCATAAGCATTGTTGTTATCATTACTACCATTTTTGTTAGTGTATATGAAAAAATGAGTAAGAATGATTTGTTAAATATAGGAAGAAATTTAGAAAGAAAAAAAGAAGCTTGGAGTAAAGCTAAAAGAGACACTCATAGAAAAATAAATCATGTCCTAATTTTTATAGGGCTTGTATTAATCTGGTACATTGGGCTGTTGATTGCTCACGATTATACAGGGTCTTCTGTTGGGATGATTCCTGAAGAAAATAACATGCTCCTATTATATTTTAGATTACTAACAGAACCCAATTCTATTAGAGAAGTTCTTTTTTCATTGGGTTGGTTTTATTATATATTATTTTTCTTTTTTTACATCTTTAGTCTTTTTATGCTATCAAATGAATTTGCTCGAAAAACAAATAACCTTTCCTTTCCCTTTACTTTTTTCACCAAAATTTATCTATCTGAGAAAGAAAAACAAAATTATGGTACTTATATGTTCTTTGCGATTGGACAGATGTTTTCTGCTTTTACTTGTCCACCCATGGTTTTCTTTACAATATTGGGGATTGGATCATTAAGTGATTTAATGACCAGTCAAATTGGTATAAGATTTGGAAAAACATCCATTTCATGGAATAAAAATAAGACTTGGGAGGGTACAATTGCAGGTACTTTAGTCACTTTGATAATATGTTTTTTGTTTATAGGTATTTTTTGGGCACTAATATTTACTATAGCCTTTATAAGTTTTGATATATTAACTGATCGACCAATAAGTTTATCAGACAATTTATTAATCCCGATTGGATGTAGTCTTATTTTTTTATCAGTAAGGTTCTTCTTTGACTTGGATTATTTTACAATTATAATATTTTGGGTTTAAGAAGCTAATATTACTAAGATTTTGAGAATAAATCAAAACATTTTAAGAATATTTAGTATTAATACACAAGAAATGTATTTTCTTCCAACAACGATTATTTTAGTAGCTTATTCATTTTTGTCACTAATATATACACTTAAAAATAGAGATCTCAAGAAGAAAAATAATGTTCTGATAAATGAGATTTTGATAGCATTATTATTTTTAGTAGCAGGAGTCTTATTTCCTTTTATATACCGTTTTCAATCTCCCAATTTGAGCCAAGACTCCTTAAATTTTATGTGGTTATTTACTTCCACTATTTTTATGGTCGAAATGGGAATATGGACAATAATGTTGCTTTATAATGGGAGAATTGCTAAAAACGATCCTGATATTATGGCAGAAAGAGATTACAATAAGTACTGTGAAGAGATTAATAAACATTTTGTGGATGATTTGAGAGCGGAGGCGACCCGCAAAGTTCTTCATATTTTTACATGTTTTGTTATATTCTTCTTCTGGTCAATAGGACTTATACTAGATGATATTGGTTTATTGCCTAAATGGGGTTTAGATAACTATAGTTTTTCATATTGGTTAATTATTACTATTGGTTTTGGATTTGTTATTATGTTTCAAATAGGGGATTTAACTAGATTAAATAGATTCTATATGCTTCCAAATTGGTCAAAAAAGTGGTATTTAGGAATGCGACAAGAAGAACAGTGTACATTCATTGCGTCTACGCCTTTAGTTTTGTCTTTTACCCCATTTTTATTTATGCCCTTTCCGATTTTTGGAGCAGTTGCTTTAATAACCACTGGAGCGGATGCGGCTGCTTGTATAATCGGAAAAAAATATGGAAAGCATAGTCTCAGAAAAAATTCGAATAAAACAATTGAAGGATTTATTACTGGTGGCGTGTCAACGTTCTTAATTGTAATAATAATTACGCTCTTATATCATCCATGGATGCCTGTTAGCATACAGAAAGTATTCATAATGGCTTCAGTTGCCACCTTATTATTTTTAATTGTTGATAGATTCGCGAGGAACATATCAGATAATATTTTAAATCCTTTATTAACAGGGTTTGGTATTTGGATTATTTCTCTTCTTTGAATAAAGGAAGTCATCCCCCAAAATAGATATAAATGAAAACAATTTGATCTCCATCTTTTAAAATTGTTTCCAAGAATTTATCATGTTGATAACTCCTTCCGTTGATTATAATGGATAAGTATTTGCTGAAAACTCCCTTTTTTCCCTTTTCCCAAACTAAATCAGTAAATTTTTCACCATATTTATTTTCGAAAAACTTTATCAAATCAGCTAAAGTGAGAGCTTTCTCGAATTCAAAAATTTCATTCAACTTTTTAGTAACTTCATTAAATGGTGGAGAAAATTCAAGGTGTAATTTCATTTTCTAATTAAACCTATTAGTTTAATTATGTATAAATTCTAAAATAAAGTTATTAATAAAAATTTGATGTTAATAAATAATAAAAAAAAGAATATAAATTTAGTTAGTAATTTCAATCAATCATCTTCAGCAGCTTCTTTAACTGCTTTTTCAAATCCTTTTTTAACACTACCTTTCTTTATTCCTTTTTTCACACCTTTTCCTAACGCTTCTGACCCTGTGACGTTTTCTACAATGCCACCAGCAGCCTTAGCGATTCCTTTCTTTAACTTTTTACCTAATCCACCCACGTGAATCACCTTTTTTTGTGTTTTTATTCTTAACTCATATATTTTAAATTTTTACTATATTCTTATACTAACATAATGTAAACACGGGTTTTATAAATGTTGTGGAAGTCTTAAAGCAGATTTTAAATGAAATATTGTTCACAATTCAATCTAAAAATTTAATATACTCAAAAGAATTTTATTAAATTTTTAACAAATAAATTCTAATACTGTTATTAGTAAATATCCCTATAATCTTTATTAGTTAAAATTTAATTAGATTGTATAAAAATGGCAAAAGTTATTTTCATTTCCAAAGATAATATCCGAGATGCTTGGTTATCTGCTGTTGGTCAAGTTTTATATTATGGAGATGATATAAAAACAGAATATGATAAGCCAGAAGATCCTCCTTCTAAAGATGCTACTGTGTTAATTGAAATAACTGATCCTTTTAACAAACCCATTAAGCGTAAAGATAAAGTGATGAAAATTCGATCTAAATTTGGGAATTCTTATGAAATATATGGATGTATGGCAGATACTTACTTAATTGGTTCTATTCAAAGTGGTTATATTGAAGAAATTACAGAAGGAATAAATGATCATTTACTACATGAATCTGGCGTAAGTTTTCCATATTCTTATCACGACAGGATATCTAATTATGCTCCTTATTCTCTTGAGGATTCTATACATGTAAATTATGATTTAGAACCTGTAAATAATGAATTCATAAAATCCCATAAGAAATTATTGAAAGCAGAAAAAATCAGTACAAGACAGGATTCGAATATCTGGAAATTAAGTAATGGAATTGAATTTGATTTAGATAAAACAATTTCAGAACAATTGAATATTGAGAAAATTCCAATTGCTACTTTAAATTTTCCGAGAATTAACCAGATGGAATATATTGTACAAAAATTAAAAGAAACACCTTATTCACGTAGAGCACAGGCAATTACTTGGCGTCCGTTAGTAGATCCTTATCATGTTGATCCTCCTTGTCTTCAGAGAATTTTTATGAGAATTAAAGAAGGAAAATTAATTATGCAAACGACATGGAGAAGTCGCGATCTGTTTAGAGCATGGGAAGCAAATGTAAACGGTATGATAAGAATTCAAAAGACCATAGCAGATAAATTATGTGTTGAAGTTGGACATTATTTAGATTTTAGCAATTCGCTTCATATTTATGGTAGTACTGTCGTGGAAGTTAAAGATATGTTGTATCGCATGAAAGTTAAAGGAGAACAATTTCCTGAAGAAATTGCTGATCTAATAGAATAACAATACTTCGTTAAAAGATACGTGGAAATACCTTTTTTGTATTGTCATAAATTTGATTTTCTAAATCATTTATTGGAACATCCTTAAATTTTGATATAGTTTTAAGTACGTCTTTAATCATCGCAGGAGTTCCATCTTTTCCAGAATATTTCACCGGTCCATCACTTTCAAGTAAGAGATGTTCTATATCCACTTTTTCTACAGTAAATTTTACCCTCGGTGAATAACTAATTGCAGGAGTAATAGAGAAAAAATAACCTCTATCTATTCCTAAATTTAAAAATTCTTCAGGTCCTGAATACCAATGAATATTAACATTAGGTAAATTGAATGAAGGTAACATGTCAAATATTATCTTCTCAGCTCCTTTTGTATGCAAATTCACAGGTAATTCTAACTCTTGAGCAAGTGCTAACATTTTTTCAAAAATGTTTCTTTGGAGAGGGTATAACTCTGCCATTTTTACAAAATGATGATCTAAACCGATTTCACCAATAGCACAAATCTTAAGTTTATTTTCTGTAATTGTTTTTACAACAGAATCTATTTGATTTTCGATATCCCTATTCATCTGTACTTCTTCAGGATGAATTCCTAAAGCGGGGTAAATTTCCTTGTATCTCTCCGATATTTCCAATATTCTTTCAATGCTAACAGCACTCATTCCAACAGCAATTATTTTTTCAACACCTGCCTCCTTAGCTTCCATTATTACTTGATCTAGGGCTAAATAAAGATTTGCATGGCAGTGAATATCAATTAGAATTTTATACACCTCAAGATAAATAATAATGTGTTAAATAAATATAAAATTTTACATGGAATTAATTTGTTCCCTCAGTTGTACAATTCTCTTCACAAGTTCAAATTTTCTTCTTCTATTATAATCGGAAGAATCTAAATGATCTTGAAGAGATTCTAACTCCTTTAATAGATAATTCTTTAAATTTTCCTTAGTAAAATGGCCAATATGTTTAGGAAGAGGTTCAATTTTGGCTGATCTCTTTATTCTTAAATCAGATATAGCTTTTGCTAGCTGTGCTTGAAAACCTTTTGCCTTGTCTGGTTCAATATCTCCTAATGTATCAAGAGATGTCGTTAATCCCTCAATAAAAGCTTCTAAATCTTCTATTTCAACTGTATCATCAGGCATTTGAAAATTTGGAGAAACTAAATGTCTTTTTTATAAATTCTAGAAGGAAATTTGGTATTTATTATTGTTTGTTATAAATTAACCTAAATGTAAATGAATGAAATTCAGGTAGATTTCATTTTTCTTTTTTTCAATCTTGGAAAAAACATTGGAACAGATCTCCTATAATTTTCATAACCTTGACCAAACTCTTTTAACAATTCTTTTTCCTCTTTCCAAGACATAATATAAATGAGAAAAATTATTAGTGGAGTAGTCAATAAAGAATACAATGAGGAGAGTAGAATTGAAATACCAATATGAGATAGGATTGCTCCAAGATATTGGGGATGCCTAAATTTAGAATAAATTCCAGTATCGATAATTCTATCAGGTTTATGTGTTTCGGCAACCTTGAGAGTTATTTCTTTTACACCTACAATTCCAAACCAAGCACCTATGAATATTATCGGGATTGAAATTATAATATGGAAAACTTGAATTGAGAAATAAAACAATTGGAACGAAATTAGCTCAAAATTAAATATTGGGATTAAAAATTGAGGTTGAGGTGAAAACCATAATCCAAATAGAAATAGAAAAAAACACCAACCTGAGGTTAAACCTAAAATTTCAGCTATTCTTAATCCTTTCTCTTTTCCATATTTCTTTTGAAGTTTAGTATGTTCAACAGATAAAAAATAAAAGGGCATCAAGGTGATCAATGCTATTAAAAACAAAAAAAATAATAAATATTTCATGACTTTTCCTTATTGAATAATTCTACTTAGGTTTTAAATTATTTATTATTCTATTTAAAACTCCTTGACAACTAAAATTAATATAATTAGAAGATATTTAAGGTATTGTAATGTCCGATAATTTAGAGAGAGATTTATCAGTTTTATTAAAAGATTATAACAATAAGAAAGTATCGAGTGAAGATGCAATTAAAAAATTTGTTAAACCAGGTAGTAGAATCTTCATAGATTCTGGGTGTTCAGAACCAATAGATCTTACCCAAAAATTAATAGAACTTGGACCACAGCTTCCCGATGTTGAAATCTTACATTTTCTGAGTTTAAGTGATTTAGATTATTATGAAACTGCTGGGGGAATTGAAGACTTATTTAGACATAATGCGTTTTTTATTGGAAAATCACTTCGGAAATATATAAGATCTGGTCAAGCAGATTATACTCCAATGTTATTATCTGAGATCCCTAGATTATTTACATCTGGTAGAATGCATTTGGATACTACTCTTGTACAAGTATGTCCTCCAGATAAATATGGATTTTGTAGCTATGGTATTAACGTGGATATCGTTAAACCAATTGCAGAATCTAGTGAAGTTGTTATTGCTGAAATCAATCCTAAAATGCCACGTACATTAGGAGATTCTTTTATTCATATGGATGAAATTGATGCTTTTGTTGTTTCTAATCATGATATAATCGAATATGATTATGGTGAACCAGATGAAAAGGCAAAGAGGATTGCAGAATTTGTTTCTTCGTTAATAGAAGATGAATCTACAATTCAGATGGGTATTGGTGTTATTCCTAATGCTGTGACTACTATGCTTAAGGAGAAAAAAGATTTGGGTGTTCATAGTGAAGTTTTTTCTGATGGAATAGTAGATTTAGTGGAAGAAGGGGTAGTAAATTGTAAAAAGAAGACTTTACATAAAGATAAAATTATTTGTTCTTTTGTTATGGGTTCAAAAAAGTTATATGATTTTGTCGACGATAATCCAATGGTTGAGTTCCATCCCTCTGATTATACGAATGACCCCTTTATTATAAGTCAAAATATAAAACAAGTGGCGATTAATGCAGCATTAAGCATTGATTTGACAGGACAAGTAAACTCAGACTCACTAGGACATCAATTCTATAGTGGGATTGGAGGTCAAGTTGATTTTATAAGAGGTGCAGGGAGATCATCTGATGGAAAACCGATTATGACATTGCCATCAACAGCTACATTACAAGATGGGACTGTTGTATCTCGAATTGTTCCGTATTTACAACCTGGTTCGGGTGTAGTTATAACGAGAGGTGATATTCACTATGTAGTAACTGAATGGGGAATTGCATATCTTTACGGAAAAAGTATAAGAGAAAGAGTTCTTGAAATGGTTAATATTGCCCATCCAGATTTCAGAGAGGAGTTATTAAATCATGCTAAAAAATGGAAGTATGTATATTCGGATCAGAAATTACCTATTTCTATTGATGGAAGGATCAGTGTTTATCCTGAAAAATATGAAACATTACTACACCTAAAAGATAGTAGAATATTAAAAATTCGTCCAGTTAAACCGACTGACGAAAGAATGATACAAGAACTTCATTATTCTTTGGATGAAAAAGATAGATATCTAAGATTCTTTACCCCAATGAAAGATTTCAGACATAGAAGAATCCAGCCAATGGTTAGTATCGACTATTCAACAGATATGATTCTGGTAGGAGTGCATGTTGAAAATGGAGAAGAAAAGATTGTGACTATGGGTGGATTTTTTCGAGCACACCAGCCATCAATTGCTGAATTAGCATTTGTTGTACATGAGAAGTGGAGAGGTTTAGGTATCACAAAATTCCTCCTGAATTATTTAGTGAAAATTGGTAAAGAACTCAATTATAAAACCTTTGGAGGGTCGATTATGTTAGAGAATAAGCCAATGCTTCATATAATTAACAATTCAGGATATTCCCTTAAATTAAAAAAAATTGAGCAAGGCATTACTGTATTTGCTTTCGATCTTACTTGACTTAAAAATGGTGAATTTCTATTTCAAAAATTAGTGGGGATATTTTTATTACGGATTTTCATAGAAATTTTAAGAAATCTGGTTTATCTCCTTATGTAATTCGTTCGTTTCAAGAGATTATTTATAAATATTACAAAAATTTTAAGAGAGATTTTCCTTTCAGAAATGAAATAACACCCTATAATGTCTTGGTATCAGAAATTATGCTACAACAGACTCAAACTGATAGAGTTTCAGATAAGTTTCTTCAATTCATCAAGAAGTTCCCGGATTTCCTCACATTATCGCACGCACCTTTAGATGAAGTGTTAGCAACTTGGCAGGGATTAGGATACAATAGAAGGGCTATTGCATTAAAAAAGATAGCAGAAATTATAATAAATAAATATAAGGGACAGCTACCTGAATCAGTTGAAATACTACAATCTTTTCCTCAAATCGGGCATAATACAGCATCTTCAATTGTAACTTATGCTTTCAATAAACCTACTGTGTTTATAGAAACTAATATAAGACGAGTGTATATCTATTTTTTTTTTCCTGGTAAAGTTAAAGTTACTGATAAAGATATTTTATCAATTTTGGAAAAAACTATTGATAAAACAAATCCTCGTGAATGGTACTATGCTCTGATGGATTATGGTGTTATGTTAAAAAAAACATATCCAAATCTAAATAAAAGAAGTGCACAATACCGAAAACAAACTCCATTTAAAGGTTCGGATAGACAGATAAGAGGAGAGATTTTAAAAATATTACTAAGGATTAACGATCTTAAAATAGCTGACATTGAGAAGCAATTAAAAAATGTAACCCTTACGAGGTTATACAAGATTCTAGATCAATTAGAAAAAGAAGGATTCATTATATTAGAGGACGATATTATTCGAATTGTTAGATAAGAATATCAAATAAAATATTTATTCTCGAAGGTAGTTTGCTATTCTAATTGCTAACTTTTCTTGATTTCCCCAATTCCCAAAGGCTTGACCTTTTGCAATCAAATTTGAAATTTCTTTCTTATAACCTCTATTTACCCTCTTAGCTGGTTTCTTGGAGAAGGGTGTTTGTGGTAGAGGAATAAAGGAGTGTGCATGAATTCTAGCCCCTCTACTAGATAGTTTTTTCATCATTTCAATAGTAAGTTCAATATCCTCATTAGTTTCCCCAGGTAAACCGAAAATGAAATCTACATTGATTTTTAGATTATTTTTTAAGGTTAAATCCACAGCTCTATAGATCTCATCCACAGTATGACCTCTATGACATAAATCTAAGATTTTTTGACTTCCAGATTGAGCTCCAACTGTGATATTATCATTATTTCCGTATTTTAACACTAAATTTAGGGTATCTTGAATAATATGCTCTGGTCTTACTTCTGATGGAAAAGTCCCTACAAACACTCTACCTTTTTCACCAATTATTTCTCTAACATTAGAAAGCAAGGTTTCAAGTTTATCTATTTTTAATGTCCTACCATCCTCAGATCCATAACTGAAGGCATTAGGAGTAATAAATCTAATATCCGTAAGATCTCCATAATGATCAGTAAGTATTTGTACGGATTCACAAATTGATTCAATACTCCTATGTCTAGGTTTTGCACCTGTAATATAAGGAGTTTGACAAAAATAACATACATAGGGACACCCTCTTGTTATTTCGATTGCCCCAAATCGGGTATTTTTTATGGGAAAAGGTGGAAATTTATTTAAGTCTATTAAAGCACGTTTTCCTGTATAATTGTACATGTTATCTTCGTTGAAATAAGCAATTCCTTTTACATTGCTTATATTTCCATCAGTCAAAAGGTTATTCATGAAGTCTATGATAGTTTGTTCACCTTCCCCAACTACAACAATATCAAAACCCATTTTAAGAGTACCAAGAGGATCCCCGGTCGGATGAGAACCTCCTGCGATAAAAACACATTTCTTCTTAAATTTGTGTTTTAGTCTGCCCATTATGTCAATGATTTCAAAAATCTGAACAGTAGTAAAAGAAATAGCTACAACAACCCTATTATAAATTTTATTAACATTTTGAATAGTTTTTATGAGCTCATCCTTTGAACTTATAAAATAAAAATCTAATTTTTCAAATATATCATTAGTTTCAAGCGCACCTGCGATTGCGTTTAAACTATAGAAATTATGTCTATGATAATATATTACAAACGCACTTTTTTTCACGAAATCCTAACCTGTATTCAATAATCAGATGATATATAATACAATATTTTTTAAACCAAATTTATAATTCGTTATTTTGTAGCATAAAGAAAACAATAGAAATTTTATCGTAACTTCTAATATCCTATGTATTTTTATTTCCATTTTTTTATTAGTATCTAAAATGTTAAAAAATATTGATTAGGTGAATAATTAATGTTATTGAATAAGTTTATTGCCACGGATATATCTGAAGTCGGTGTTTCTTGGTTTGATTTCTATTCAATTGGTCATATTTGCTTCGGAATTGGTTTATTTCTGTTCTTTTCTTTGTTTTACACTATCCCGAAGAGAAAGTATGGCACTCTACCTATTTTCTCATTATTATTCGTCTTTATAGTAACTGTGATCTGTTCGATATTATGGGAAATTATTGAAAATCTAATCTTTCTTGACTTAGGATGGAAATTTGAAGATCGTGCGGATAGTTGGCAAAATATAACCACAGATATCTTATTATGTGCGGTTGGAGGTCTTGGTACATGGTTATTTGCCTATATAACATTCGAAAAAAATAAAAGTTCTTTCGCATATTATACGTTTGGAATTATAAGTTTTGGAGTTTGGATTAGTGTATTCATAATACTCAGATATCTAACGTTTCAAAATTCTCCAATTATATAACCTAGTTTTTTTTACTATTATCTATTCTACTCTGGGAAAAATGATAGACCTCACAGATTATATAGAATTTCAAAAAGGAGACATCCCTCTAGTATTTTCAGTACCTCATGGTGGAAAATTAGACTGTAAAAATATTCCAGAAAGAACCACAGGTATTCGAGGAATTGATGGTGAAACTATTGATATTGCTAGGAAGCTAAAAAGCTTAGTTGAGAATAAATATGAAGAACAAAATATGGGGGATAGATCTCTTTCATATCTACTCTCCAAGGTTCCCCGGAGTAAAATTGATTTAAACAGGGAAGAATCAGAAGCATTTGTCCCGCACTCTGAAATAGCA
>JBHLNR010000041.1:0-23744 GCA_048941385.1 Promethearchaeota archaeon | reverse complement strand
TACATAGGCATAATCACCGCTCACGTACACATCAAATGCAGATCCGGTTGTATCTTCGTAGACGGGCGATCCCGGGTCGGTGGGATCGGAAATGTCAATGACCGCTAAACCCGAATCTCCATCTGCCACATAGACGTAATCTCCACTTACATATACGCTATAAGCATTTCCGGTTGTATCTTCGTAGTAAGCAAAACATACTTGAGGTAATTGTGTATTGAAAATCTTACTAGGATTCTTCTCATCAAAAGGAAATTCACTATCTTTTTTTATACAAATTAACAAATTTGGAATTAAAATTAGTAGAGTAATCAACAAGAGATTTATTTTTTTTGATTTTTGCATTTGTTTACATCACTCTCTTTCATATTGAATTAACTTTTCATCCTTTTATTAAATAAAACTTCTGATTAAAAAATACTAGAAGTATTTTTCATTTAGATTTCACCATATAAATGGTTAAAATATTCTAAGTAGAACTTACATTTAAAATTTTGTACATAAATGTCATGGATCGATCGAGAGGAAAACTAATAAATTCCTGTATGGATTCATTTTGAGACTATTGTTGATGTTATAGAAAAAGAATTTCAAGCTCTAAATCTAATGACTTTGGGATTTGATATTAAACTATTCAAGCTAAATGATTTATTTTTTGAATTTAATTACGACTCTGATGTTGGATTTTTTTTACAAGTTATCGATAAATTCCGTGTTCTAAAGGATTTGAAATATGAGATTGAAAAAAATTCTGAAGATTTCTATCGAGGGAAAATGGATAAAAGAACAATTGGGATTAAGGGACAACAACGGAAACCCATAATTGAAGACATTATTGGTGAGCAATATGATTAAGTAAACTTTAATCTTGACGACTGTTATGATAAAGCAGATGAAATGGGTTTATTAGAAGAATCGCAAACTGTAAACATGGATGATATTAAACTCATGCGTCAATTAGCAAACGATATTGCAGGTAAATTATATCTTACGAAAATTAAAGATTAAGGACGGGGGATATAGCCTGGAATTACTTGAGCAAGAATTAGACAAAATCTTTAATTTTTAGTATAAACCTAAAAATTAGCTTGAGGGGGCACCACGGGGGAGGGAGAAAATAATTATAAGAAATAGGATAAGGAAAAGATTTCAAATTATTCTTCAATGGGATGCCAAGAAACTAAATCAAGTCTATTTACATCAATATATATAGAATCTCCTTCATTAATCTTTTTTTCTCCTAGTTTGAATTTAAAAACCTCTTTATCAATTAATATTATCCCATTATCTGTTCGCATCGCAGGATAACCACCTTTATATACTTTTCCTATGGTAGAATAGGAAGAAGATTTAAAACTTGCAAAAGGTTCTGGTATAAAATATTTTTCAATAAAATTACCTTTAAATATTGAATAATAAGAAGTATCTACATCAGGATTTAATATGATATCAAGAAGATCAAAAGAAAATGCCTTAAGTAAACAATTGACCTTTTTATTAATAAAATCTTTTAGTTCTTCTCCAATCAAATTATAATCAGAAAATTCAATAGGATCTCCATTTTCTAATTTCCCAAAAATGTAATAATTCTCTATATACTCTCCTTCTAAAATATTTGAAACAAATTTTTCTATTAAAATTTTCATATAATTCCCATAGTAGCTTTTTATATATATTTTAAATCATTATGATTATTTTTAAGGATTGTTACTAAACAGATCTCTACCATCTTGAGTATCATAAGGATGTGCTGTTAAAATGTATCCATTAGGACCAATTCCAATTACTATGTATTTCTCTAATCCATTTATATTAACTTGAAAGACTTTTCTACCTTTTACATCAACTCTATATTGTGTATTTGAAAGTGCACCTAATATTAAATGTGCAATTTTATATGGTGTATCTAAAAAACCTCCACTCCAATCATAAAATTCTGCAAAATGCCCTTTTTTGTGTTTTTCAATAGGTATTCCTTCATAATCTAATGCTGGAGATAAGATATGTTCTAAACCACCAAACTGGTTTCCTAATTCTAACCATACAATTCTTCCTACATCTTCTTCAATCCAATTTATAATTTGTCCATTATCATTTTTAATAGGTTTTAAACCACCTCGAATTTCAACAATTCCAATAGTATTCGCTTTAGTATTTTTTGTGTTTGATGGTAATCTAAAGAACAATATCTCATTATAAAATTCATTTATCCTAAAAAACTTCAGTGGAATTCTATTACCTATAAAATGATCTATAAATAATTCCCTAAACATTAAATTGTAAACACGTTCATTATTAAAGTCCTCATATCTATAATTTTGGAACACTTCTTCTAAGAAAGATGAGTGCGGAAATGTGTTTATTCTTCTTATGTCTATTAAATTACCAGCTTCGTTGCGTATTTTAATTTCTTTAAAGTATCCTGTAAGTAATACTCCTAAAATGAGATTCACATAATCACTATCACTTATTTGTAAAGTATCTAGTTCCACAAAACTGTTTATTCCAGAATCTTTGATAATTTCCTTTAATAAATTGAGATGTTCTTGATTTTGAATTTTAAAATCAATAGTATATTTACCATTTCCATCAAGACCACATGTCATTAATCCCATTTGAAGTAATGAATAACCGATATGACCAAATAATTCATTTAAAACTGAATCTACAATTTCTATTATATAAAAATCTTCATCAGTTATTTTAAACTCATCAGAAGAGAACATTAATCCTTGAACAATAGTGAAACCACTCAATAAGGGGTCATTAATGTTATTTTGAATGTGTTCAAGCATAGTTCTATAAAACCTTTTTTCATAGATCTTATTAAATTCAAGTTCTCCATTAGGATTGGTTGTAATCCAAGAAATCTTTTGCAGATCGCTCATACTAAGTTTTAAAACTTTTAGAATTTGTTTCAAATAAACTACTGAATAAGGTCTTGTCTCACTAGGACCTTGCATCTTTAAGAAATTGTTCTTTATCATATTATTATCATTTCTATCTACATAATCCGATGGAATTGGTAAATCTCCTAAACCTTCAAATAATATATCTTCTTGAAATAAGTTTTCTAATCGATAAATAAAATCACATAAGAAGTTTATCTCTCCTTTATGCTCTTTAATCATCTTCAAATTATTTAATATTGGGAGCAGGACTCCACCATCATGCATTAACATAAATGATTCAGGTTCTAAAATTTGATCAAAATATTCTTGAGTTGGTACGTTAAAGTTGACGAATCCTTCATTATCCATATTGTTCAAGACCTGATTTATCACTTCGGAAATAAACGCTTCAAACGTAAGAGGACTAAATAATTGCTCTATCAGCGAACCAAAATTCTCATCCAAGTAGGTATCTAACGTGCTGAATATCGCTTCAGCATCCTTATCCTGAGCTCCAGAAAGTTCAATGAGATTTAAGAATACTTGTTCTTTCAGGCAAAGGTCTACAATCTTTTCAAATTCTTGCGTGAAGGCTCCATGCTCATCTTTCGCTTTGGAATCAATAATTTCAAGCCATTCTTCCTGAGTCATTCCAAAATCTTCTGAGTATCTGGTTTTTATGATATTATAAGCGGATTCATGAATTGTTCCCTAAAAGTGTCTTGAAATCTTAATTTAACAATGTCAAAAGCATCTAAAACCTTTTTAGAGAAATAGCTTCTTCGATAATCAGTAACATCATGTCTATAGAAAATTTCCTCTCTTACATCGGAATGGAATAAAGCTTTTGTATCATCTTGTAGTTGTAAGATTGTTGTTGTGTCAATTATTTGAATACGATGAGCATTTCCAAGAAATTGTTGTTCTAAATTAGTTCGATCATATCCAATAAGGTCTAATGCGTCAACAAGGAGCATATTTCCATCAAATTTATTGAGGATATATGTTGCTCCTGTTAAAGGATTAGTATATATCGCTTGTTTAGAAGGATCATTCCAGATACCTATTAGATCTAAAAAGTCATTTAAAGTCATGTCATGATCTAAGTGATATGGAACAGCATCAAGCGGGTCGATCCATATTTTCATGCCATTTACTTCTACAACAGGGTCAGCTTGCACTGCAGTTTGTTCAGTAGTTGCTACAAAAATTCCATTGAAATTTTCATCGAAAAGAGACTTTGAATTTACCTTTTCTATATAGAGAAAATTTATTCAAAACTATTTCTACTATAAATCTAATTTCCTAGTGCTTTATATTACTAATCCTAGAATTATGAATGTAATTTTAATTATTGGTGATTAAAATTAAAATTATAAAAAAAAAAGAATTCTGGCTTTATTGTCCAGAATGTGGAGATTTAGTTTCTCTGGATAGCCTCGTTGAGGTTCCAGAAAACGCACATAGCAGCAAACTCGAATGTGTTTGCGGCTATGAATTCCCCGATATCCAATTGTCATGGCGTTACTATGAAGAACGTCTGTGTCGATTGGATAGCAAAGAGGTGGAATTCATCTACCCCTAAATCTTTTTTTTTTTAGTTTTATAACCAATAATAAAATTACACCTTTTCTCCCAATTTTCATGAGGTTAATGTACAGTGTAGTTTTTAAAAATCTCTAAATAAATAAGATATGATAATTATCCCTCAACTTTATCTTATTTCGAATATAGTTTTGTTAATTTTAACAGTAGTTTTTCTCTTTATCCGTAAAATGGAATACAAATTATATAAAGGTAAAATTGTCTTAGCAATATTTTTAGGAATTATGTGTATTATCTACTTTTTTAATATGAATTTATTCACCCTTCCTGAAAATACAGATTCCATTACAGATGATCTTTTCACTGCATTATCACCATTTTTACTGTTTTCTTCATTGATGCTATATATTTGTGCTTACTTTTTCAAAGATCAGGACGTCATAGATTTAAAAAATCCATCAATTTATAGAGCAAGAAGGGGTAATATTGAAATGGGAAAGGTTATGAAGAAGGAAAGAAAGACATATAAATTTTTTTTATCAATAAAAGACTTAGAAAGGCACATGTTTGTTTGTGGTGCTACTGGTTCTGGTAAAACTAACTTTGTACAATATCTTTTAAAGAATTTCAAGAAAGTATATAATATTCCATTTCTTTTAGCTGAATTTAAGGGAGAATATATTTTCTTACAAGATTTAATTGAAGATCTGTTAATAATTAGACCAGGAGAAAATTTTTCACTTAATATATTTAATCCTGAAGGTGACAATCCAGAAATTCATGCTGAGAGACTTTTTGATATCTTAAAGAGCGGGCAGTTTCTTGATGAATCATCTGAATTTTCACCTCAAATGGAACGAGTTTTAGTAGATATCTTAACCATTGTCTGTAAAAATCCCGAGTTTCAAAGTTGGAAGGGCTTTTTTGACCAGTGTGAAAGATATTTAGAGGATAATAAACAAAAAATACCAATGGTCCATCAAAGCCTCATAAGCATCCAAAATAGGATAAGACGATTTGCTGTTGGTCCTTTAAAGAAAGTTTTTGCTACAAGACATAATTTAAAAATAAAGGATTTGTTTGAAAGGAACATTCTTATTGATTTAAGCTCTCTCATCCGATTAGGTGGTGAAAAGGAAGATGCTCTATTTTTCTTGAATATGGTTTTAAAATACTTATGGGATAAAAATCTGACTTATGGCGCTTATCATTTTAAAGGGATAAAGCATATTACAATTGTCGAAGATGCCCAATATTTTGCCCCAAAAGATTTATCCTCCCAAACTAAGCTTTCTTCTTACCTAGAAGATATTGCTCTTTTACAGAGGGGTACTGGAGAATGTCTAATTTCGATCGCCACACGCCCTCAAGTAAGTGAAGAAATATTAGCAAACTGTGGAGTATTAATTTCTTTTAAGAATCATATGCAACGCAGCTTCCTATGCGAATTGCTCAACTTAGAAGAAGAAAAACAAGATTATCTTTCAATTTTAGAGGAAGGGCAATGCATCGCTCGAGTAAATTCTGTGAAAAGACCATTCTTACTCTGGATTCCCTATATCGAAAGGCATTGGATAAAACGGGGAGAGGTGAATAAAAAGAATAAGCTGATTTTGAATAATATGAAAAATCAAGAGATAAAACATCAAATTGGAAGTGATATGGAGAAAGCTTTATTAGTACCCCAAACAATCACAGATCCACCAAATTTAGACAAAAGCTTATTAGAAGCTGCAGAAATCAAATACTTTATTGATAATTTGAATGGTCAGAATGAAAAGACTATTTTCAATCCCAATAATTACAGAAAATGTAATGAATGTAATTCTTTAATTGAAATTAAATATAAAACTTGCCCATATTGCGGGGCTTTTATAAATGTGGATTCCCATATTTGATAGTAAATTTTCATTATATCATGCTTCCCGTTTTTGAAGCTGAGAAGAGTGAAATCCTCAAACAAATTTTTTTACTTTTTTCTTAAACTTTTTATTAAAAAAATCAATCCCTATTGACTCTTTTGTCTTTTGGTTGACTTAAATATATATAAAAATTAATGCTTATAATACATAATTGTCTAAAAATTATTAAAACATAATTTCAAAAATGGGAAGGGTGATCCTCTGACTTGTTTATTACATACCATGATGATAATTTTTTATCTGACAAACAAGCAAAAAGAGCGGAATTATTAAAGAATTTGGTTGTACAACATCTGAAAATAAGTGAAATGACAGATTATAAACCCTCTGGATTCAATTTTATGAATGACATAGAGGAACTTAAGAACAAAAAACCAGGAAATGATAAAAGAACTTTAGAAAAAATTGAAAGAAAAATTAAAAAATCTAATAACCGAACTGCAAAAGATGTAAAAATTGTGTTCAATTTTAAAACTTATTTGAAAAAGTTAGTATATTATTACGAATTCCTTCTAACAACGGGGGGTGGTCATTATCAGCATATCTGGTCAGGAATTTTAAATTTTCCGGTTTCACAAGGTTTTTTATTCGGTAGAGCAACTAGATGGTCAAAATCGGGAATAGGCAAATATTGTTTTGCACCATTTAATCATGAATTCTTAATCGACTTTATTAAGAAATGGATTGAGAGCTATAAAGCAAATTTAGATGATATAAAATCTCACTTTGACAAATTCGAGTTATTGAAGGATTTTTTCTCTGAAAGGGTAGAGGAAGAACAGGAATTATATAATTCTATGGAATATAACATAGAATTAGAGCCCTTTATATCAGTCCTGAATAAGTTTCGTTACAGTATCGAAGCTGTATCATTTATGAAAAAAGGACGTAAACTAATATCACAATCACCAGTAAAATCCTTGCATAATAAACTAAATGAAGATTCGCAATTAATAAAAGTGCTAAAAAAAATAACACATTTTGGAAACTTGTTCACAGCTGTAAGCAGCTGTGATATCTCCCTATTTTGTTTCCCTTATGAAAGTGAAACTATTTTTCAAGTCTGTGATTTTTCAACTAAACATACCATTACCGCGATTAATGAGTTACTTAAAAGATTGATAGACTTGCAAATGAAAAATGAATGAAGATAAAAATGATAAGCCTAAGGACTTAGCAACAGAAAGGAAAATTCAAATCCATAATGAAAAAGGAAGCTATTGATGATATAATGATTGAGAGACAATAACTTCCTGAAATATTTAGCGCTAGCTTATTCAAGATCTCTAAGTGTTAAAGAAAAGGGCGTATAAAAGACTAAACCTTTTCACATAAATCTTTTTGATTCATAGATTTTTAATTTATATTTATAATAAGCATGGGAGACCACCTCCCTGACTACCGGGCAGATCTCTGAACGTCAATCAGATGAGTGTGGGTTCAACTCCCACCAACTCCCTCTTTTCAACCAATTAATCAAGTTCTTTAAATATCATAGGATTACATTAAACATCTAAATGTATATCTAATATCCTACCTTTTCAAGAGGGAGCACCACGGAGGGAAGGAAATAATAAATTAGGAAAAAACCAAATTTTTTTAACAATATGAGGAATTTCATAAAACTGCATCGAATTTTAAAAATTATCCATGAATTCATAATATTATATAATTATAATTCTATGATTAAGAAAAAAGGAAGACTCCTCTATTAAAATCCTTAAAACTGAAAATAGATTACAAAAAAGTGATTTGAGATGAATTGGAGTATTTGGGAAGATATCGAAAATTTACCAGATTATGAAGGTAAAGGCGTTTATAAAGTTCGAATAGTTAGTTATAAAGAAAAATCAATCTCTATTCAGAGATTTCTTGATGAAGATAAAGATGGAATTATTATGATTGGAAAAGCTGATAATATAAAAAAGCGCTTGAAACAATTTAATAAAATTGTTACAGAAAGAAAAAAATATCCCCATTCAGAAGGTTTAACAATCCATTTATTAAGAAAGATACCAAAATTCAAGGAAAAGTATGGAACCTGCACTTTTCAATATACTTTTAGTAAAGTTGGTGAACCTACAGAAGAAGAAAAAAAATTATTAGAGAGTTATTTTATTTATTATGGAGAACTTCCTCCTCTAAATTACAAACGTGAATTCATATCTTCAAAAAAGATAAGGGAATTACATTTCTAACCTTTCAATTATCGAAAGACCTTACCCATGAGAGAATGATTATGTCGCTATTAACAAAGTTCAAATTAAACATATAAAATATGCTTTAAATTGTGAAATTTTCTATTTTGTATCTTTTTTCAGAGGAATTTTCATTGAAATCAGACGCTGCATTTACCGTTCATGAATTTTTTATTTAAATTCAAAGAAGAGTTAAGATTTTTATAGTAAACTGAATAAATAGATTATTAAACCCAGAAGACAAAAAAAGTAAGGTGATAATATGAATAATGAAGAAAGTATTGAAATTCTTGAAAAGAAATTTGATGAATATCGAGTTTATGGGGATGAGAGAGATCTTGAAATTTTTGAACAATATTCTGACCCAAAAGGTCCTAATTGTATAGTACCAGTAAAAACTCCTTATATTTACCCTGAATTGAAAGGAGACCCATCTAACCAATTAAAATTGAGTCCTAAGGCTGTGGAAGATGCAATTGGAGAATTTATTAAATATAAATTTAGAAATTGGACTAAAGTTGAGATTTATAGAAGAATTGAAGATAAATTGACAGATGATTTTGGTTTAGAAAATAATTGTGCTGTTCCATTATCAACTTATACATTGCTAAATAGTACACGACGAACCAATCCAACTAAAGCTAGGGAATATGCCCTTAGAATTATTAGAAACAAAGAAATCATTGACAATTTTCGATATGGAAGGATATCAGAAAAGCAGTTTCAAGATAAAATGCGAAGAGTTCAAGAAGAATTTAGGCGTGAACGTGAAAAACCAAGATCTCTTTCTCAACTAAAAAGAGATAATGAGCTTATTGTTAAACATATTGAGAAGTATGTGGGTAAAATTGGAAAATCAATTCACGACCAAAAGTTTGAACGTGCTCCATTAAGCATCCACATTATTCCTAAAATCCATAATCATGATTATAGTGCCTTGGTTACTTCCGGATTAAGCTATTCACCAATGTTTCCCCCCAAACCTATGGAATTCTTTAAATATTCTGAGTTACTTTTTAAACTCCCACTAGATTGGCCATTACCTAAAGATGTAATCAAAGACGATGAATATTGGTGGCCAATTAGGGAATTACTACATCTAATGCAATATATCCATACTAACCAACAATGGTTTGGTGATATGCATACTTTTGGAAACGGGAATCCTCCTCTTCCATTTGCTAATAATACGCATCTTTGTGGATTTCTCTTCATGTTTCCATTGATATCTTTTCCACCAGAATTCTGCGAATTAAAAATCGATGACTATAAATCAGTAATTTTCCTACAGTTGGTTCCTTTACATAAAGATGAAATGGATTATGCTCTAACAGAAAGTCCGATAACGTTAATAGAGAAAATAGAAAAAGGGGAGATTCCTGACTATGTTGATATTCATAGAAAAAGCGTCTTTGGTACAGGTAGTTCCATATTTATTCCTTCAGAAACTAAAGGATATTTCTGTCCTTATTGTAATGCAGTTCTTAGAGATTTCAAACCACAAGGCGTAAGATGTCATGTATGTAAACGAGTTGTTATAATGGATAGAGATGGCAAATTATTCTCACTTGATATCCCAGATGAAAAACCCTCAGTTTCTATAAAAGAACGTCAAAAAGCAGAGAAGCTGTTTCTAGAAGGAATAAAAATGCTTGAACAATCAAATTTCAATAAAGCATTACAGATTTTTGATAAAGCATTAAAAGAAAATCCCTATGATGGAAGAGTTTATGGTGTTAAAGCCGAAATCCTACGCAAAATGGGCAGATTTGATGAAGCAGTAAAATGTGCACAGGAAGGTTTGAAATACATACTATAAAGCTAAATATAAATAATTTATTTTGACATTCTAGATTGACCGAATTTCTAGCGCTTTAATTACCTTCTTCTCAAGAGGATCTAATCCTTCTGAAAGAATGACATTAGCAACTTCAAGACCCCTGGGAGTAAGCGAGATTTTATGACGAGAACCATTGTTGTTAATATTTGGAACGTAACTTCTTTCAATATAACCTCGATTTGTTAGGAAAGAAAGTGCTTGAGAGATTCTGCTCTTGGATTTATTGAATTTAGCAATAAGATCTTCTGTAAGTAAGTCTGACTTGATAAATTGCTGTTGTCGTAGAAATAATAAGATTCTTGTGATTAGATTTGGATAAAATTGCTTTAGCTCCTTTTTTGAAAGCATCATATTTGTTCAGTTTAGAAGTTTATAAACTACACTTTTTTTGATGATTGGTTCTATACCGTAAAAAATAGTTCTCAAAAATGAAGTTTAACTGAAAATAAACTAGTTTAACTATTATTAAACTTCCTAGCGCTTCCCGTTCGGAGATTAGATATATATAGTAAACTTTCATATCTCTTTTATAAGATTACGCGTTATTGTAATCTTAACAATCAGTTTGCAAGTCAATTGCGACTGAAAAAACCCAAAGGATGGAATAAAATGTAAAAAAAGAAAAATAACAAGGTGATCTTAACCTGTCTACAATAAGAGAACTATATACTCAACTCGTCGACTATATAAAAAACATTATGTTTCAAAAAAGAATTCTAGAAAGACCCTCATACATGGAACTGTCCAAAAAACTGGGCTACACCTACAACTGGATAAAAGACAAAAAAGATACCCTAAAATCTCACGCTCCTCAAAACAAGACTTTCAACGACCTCTTCAACCGATTAACCAGAAGTTATAAGGAACAATTAAGGAACCACTGGAAAACCATCGAACAAAAATTTCAAGCGCTCTATAACACCGCATTTCCTCACGATTCAGACCTACCTAATTCCAAGCAAACCACCAACAAATCAATAAAAAGAAAATTCTTTGATGATATAAAAGATATTATCAGAAAATATTTCCCAAACATCAGGATTTTCGACACCGACATTTCAAGGATTTTCTTTAATAGAGCAAGAGCTTTAAAGGATTCACATCTTAAAGGAGATTATGAATTCAGAAAGCTAGAAAAATCTACCCTCTTCAATATGTTATATAAAATCCGATTCCTAACCAAAAAATCTCTTACAGAAAAAATAAGAGATATCACAGGTACAGAACATATTAACCTAAATAATCTTAAGATTGACATAGAAAACTTCATCATTGACTTCATATTCAGCAACCCCTTCGATGTAAAATATATAGATGACTCATTTGACATAGGTACGAGCTACTTTAAGCCTGAATTTGATATGACTTTTAAAATTTGGTTTGAAATATCCAAAGTCAAAAAGACACCTCAAATATTAAAACATGTTAGGAAACTAGTTTCATATGATTCACTAGGCCGTCTAACTAGAGGATATATTTATTCTTGGGATGGCATATTTAATATGCTTAAAAAACTCATACAAATAGTTCCTAGTGTTGTATTTTCTGAAATCTTTGTGCAGTCATGGAATTATATAGAAAATCGTAATCTGTATATAGCCCTACCAAAAATATATCATAAAAATTGGTATGCTAGCAGTACAGTAAAATTTCATGTTATAATGCTTTTAATACGTGATCTGGGTTTAGACATTTTGAGTCTAGAACCTATTGACCCAATAGCTTTTAAAAACAATGATATTATTGATCCATTTACTTATGAAAGACATCATATTTATATTAACGACAAATTTTCGATTGATGTGAACCGGTTAGTTCTTGTTATGCGTATGAACCATACTAAATTAGAGGGGAGAACTGCTTTAATATTGGATTTGATTAAAAGTAGAATTAGTTTAACGACAGAATGCCCGGAGTATTATAGAAAAAATATAAAAAACTGGAAGTCAAAATGGGAGAAATATCTTGAGAGAAGAAAATACCTATTGGAACATGGCATAGTAAAATTCTTAGAGCACTTTTTTAAAGATAAACTAGGTAATAATTATCTTATCGAGAGATTTTTTAATAATCTTACTGAAGAACAAATTGAACTCGATATAAAATCGATAATACAAGTATGGATCGAAAAAGGACGCCCAACACCAATTTTAAATCCAGAAATTACAGCCCGCCTTTCCGTCGACTCAACGAAACCATTAATTAATGAAAAATTAATTAATAATACAACGAAATTTAATTCCTAAATTTTTTTTTTATATTTATTCCAATCCTTACCTATTATGCTCAAACATAAAAAAAGAGTTATCATCCGGAACGAAAACCTTAGGAAAATCAGAAATAACCTAAGGAAGTTTTGGATAAGGTTGATATATGATGAAATGGATATACTCCAGAATTTTGATAACTTATATGATTGGTCCGATCTAACTCCTGAAGAACAAAATGAATCTGGAATTTTACAAGGTAAAATAACAAATCTTTTTGGATTAATAAGTAAATCGATTTGTTCATGCCCCCTTTGTACCAATACCGATAGAGATATGGTATATATCCCTGATCACGAAACATGGTACTGTGTTGAATGTCAAGAACAGCATCTCATATGGGATCCCTCACATGGAAGTGAAGAAGATAGATTCCGCAATGATTATATCAGTTGGTATCTTGAACAAAAAGAAGAATTTACCAAGAAGAATTCTAATAAAAAAGGATTAGAATCTGAGTAATAGAATGATTGGATTTTGAGATTGGCTAATTTCCTCAGAGATTTTACACGCGGCGACCGCGATGACCGCCCTTTCTCCTACAGTGGTCATGCGATTTCGGGGTTACTTCTTCAATTCGACCTACTTGAAGACCAGCCCGAGCGAGGGCACGAATGCACGCTTGAGCGCCTGGTCCGGGAGTCTGGCTCTTGTTTCCACCGGGGGCTCGAACTTTTATGTGGATACCGAGTATTCCTTTATCACGAAGGTCGTTGGCTACCCTAAAGCCACACTGCATGGCAGCGTAAGGGGAGGATTCATCTCTGCTGGCTTTAACAACCATACCTGCGGTACATTTAGCGAAAGTTTCGGCGCCACTTAAGTCGGTGGCGGTTACGATGGTATTGTTATAACTGGAAAAGATATGTACAACAGCCCATTTCATTTCTTCTCTTCTACTCATTAAGCCTCACTTTTAGTTGATGATTCCTTAGGTTTTGAAAGTGGACTGTTTGGAGCAAAATCAATTAGGTCTTCTTCAGCTCTTTTAACAATGTAGGAAGGTGCATTGATTCTTTTTCCTGCTACTTGAATGTGTCCATGAGTTATATATTGTCGTGCTTGATAAACTGTACTTGCGAGTCCTTTTTCATAGACAAGGGTTTGTAATCTTCGTTTTAAGACGTCTTCTACGGTAAGAAGTAGTACATCTTCAAACTCAGCTTCAGAACCAATGATTCCAAGTCGGTCTAATTTTCTTATTAATTCTTGCTGAACTTCGACAGCTTGTTCTTTGGATAAGCTTCTTGATTGTCTAGCGATATTACGCCAATCTGCTAGTTTTGTTCTAAATTTCCAATATTCTCTTTTATTTCTTAATCCATATTTTCCGAGGAACTCAAGTTCCTCCATAATTCTCTCTTTTTGAAACGGATGCTTAGGTTTCCTAAACTTTTTTTTTAGACGTCTTGGATCTCCCATGTTATCACCGTTATTTTTTAGCTCCCGGTTGACCTTTCTTTCTCCGCATAACTCCAACTACTAATCCATGACGCCCAGTGCTTTTTGTTTTTTGACCACGTACCTTCAATCTTAGATGATGGCGAACTCCCTTATAGGATTTTATTTTCTTCATCCTATCTACATCATTTTTGAGTGAGAGGTCTAATCTATTTCCAATTATATGGAGATCTTCACCAGTGCGTAAATCTTTGGGTCTATTTACCATCCAATTGGGGATCCCACTTTTTACAGGATTTAGAATTATTTCTTCGATTCGATTTAAATCTTTTTCCGGGATTGCTCCAATTCTTATTACAGGATCAATTCCTGCTACTCTAACAATTGCTTGGGCAAATCTTCTACCAACTCCTCTAATTTGGGTTAACCCATATTCAACTTTAGCATTCCCGTCTACTTGGGAACGGAGTTCACGGAAAAAAACTTTTTCACGGAAATTCTTGGGTCGTATAGCGGATATAGAGCTCATTTGAATTCAATAAGATACTATTAGTTAAATTATTGATTTAATGTATGTAAATACAGAATTTAATATTAAATTTTTGGTTTTGTTAAAGAATTAGCAAGTAGAATAGCGAATTTCTTTAAATTTTAGATCTTAATAATTTGGTACTCTTTTGTTTTCTTCTACTTTTGCTTTGATATGTTTTTTACTATTATCTTTTTTCGAGCCCGCAATCCTTTGGAGTAATGGTAAGCCAGGTTTCACTTCTTTAATTGGTTTTGATTCAATCAAGTTATTAGAGATTAATTCCTCATATAATTCTTTCCCTTTCTCCGT
This sequence comes from Promethearchaeota archaeon, assembly GCA_048941385.1. Taxonomy (GTDB): domain Archaea; phylum Asgardarchaeota; class Lokiarchaeia; order Sigyniarchaeales; family SOKP01; genus Loki-b32. The sequence goes on along the minus strand of JBHLNR010000041.1, from coordinate 8,839 downwards.
CCGGATGAGAACAGTATTCCACCCAGATGGTGATCCAATAGAACCAATTGATATATCAGCAGATTCCGATGTCAAATCATAACACATCTCGCAATCTTCCCGAGCTAAATGAGATATCTCCTTAATAGGAACATTTAATTCTTCTCCCTTATTTGTATAAACAAAGAATTTACCCTTATTGATATCCATCTTTTTAGCATTTTTAATATCTACGTTCATTTTCTCACATATTTTCAAAAGAGATTCATAAGAGAAAGATTCCATACAGAATATTCCTATTCTGTAATCAATATTCTCCAATGATGGAAAACCAATATTATAGATCTGGGATTTAAGAAGAGCTTGCATCTGGCAAGGGACACCTACTACTGCAATTTTTGTGTTTTTTACTTCCTTTTGATTTAGTATTTGTAGATTAGGATTATTCACATATTTGGTTCCAGCTGTTTTCAAGATATCTTCCTTATTTTTAAGTAAAATTGGTTCAGGGCGCCATAGAGTATTACTCATTTTTGCGCCTAAAGCAAGATCTATTTTCTTATTATCAAAGAGATAATGTAAACAAGTACTTGAAATCCCTCCATCTTGACATATCTCTGAGATTTCTTTTATTTTAGTTTTAGCAGAATAAGCTTCTAAATAATGACCCACATTTTCATATTCCTTAATTTCCGTAGCTTCTTCAAGAGCCATATTTAAAACTTTCACTGGAAGATATGTCCTAGGACAAACAAAATAGCATAATCCACACCGAATACACTTATCTTCATCAATTTTGCCAAATCCATTATAAATATGAAGACAATTCACAGGGCAAATTCCAGCACAGAGTCCACATCCAGAACAGTTTTTGGAATCGAAAATCACCTTAACTGGTTCATAAATGGGTTTTAGTTTTAAAAGATCACCACTGTTAACCGTTATTGAATAATTTTTGAAGATAAGTTGCTCAGGAGTATCTTCATCTCCTTCAGTCTTATCATATATTTCTTTTACATTGATAAGTTTTTCATTTTTTAATAACTCTAATAAGCTTAGAGTTTTAAGTAATTTCGTGGACGTTTCCTCACAAAATTGCTGTAAAGTTTGTAAATTGTTTTTGGAATTACCTTTTAGAAAATTCAAGAGGGAATATTTTAATTTTTCTGCATCCAACATGGTATAAAGGATAGTGTCATATTCTGCCTCATCATAAATTCCAGCTTCTAAGATGTCTTTCTTGGCATCAATTAAAGCTCGAATTCTATATGAATCTAGGGCATCCGCTACATTTTTTAAAGTTTCCCATGACAAATTTTCTTCAAGACTCATAATCGTTCTAATATTTTTTTAAATTCAAATTTTTCCGAAGTCCCGAGCAAGGGGTTAGTTTCTTTTCAACTATAATTTTTTTGAAAAGATCATTCTATTTCGGAATATTTTTTGGTAGAGGAGGGAGTGCATGAATTTTTGAGGAAATATCTTTAACTGAATTAATAAATTTTTCAACTTCTGCTGCTGAACAAAAATATTGCTGAACTCTTTCTTCAGATATACCTTCATGTTTTAATAATTTCTTTAGAGTAAGAACATGTTCGTATGTGTTGGTATTACCATTTCCGAATTCACATTCTCCTTCTTTTCAAGAGATTACTGCAACACCATCAGCACCATTCAAAAATGCTTCCATAATTAAATGAATTCCTATTCGACCCGTGCATCTCACCCTAATGAGATGAAAATCTGTAGAATAGGATCTCCTTGTTACACCAGTTAAATCCGCTGCGGAATAACCTCACTTATCGCATCCAAAGGCTATAATTCTTCTTGAACTCTTTACTTTTTTATCTGACATTATTATTATCCTCTAATCTGTTTATTGTTCCATACTCTCAGAAATTTCTTTTGTTGTTTCTACTTCGCTACATCCGATTCCTTTAATTTCTTGTATAAATTGTGCATCTCGATAATATTTTAAGTCAATAGCTCTCGCGGGACATGAAGAGATGCATACACCACAACCTTTACATTTTAGATCATCGACTTCAGCTATTTCTTCCTCATTTACCTTTATCGCTTCATATGCACACAGTTTCTCACACCTGTGACAACCCATACATAATTCTTCATCAACTTCAGCGATTATTAATTCTTGATTATAGGTATCGTGAGAGAGAAGAGTTGATGCCTTACTAGCAGCAGCTAAAGCTGAAGAAACCGAATAAGGAATGTTTTTTGGACCCGCGGCACACCCAGCGATGTAAATTCCAACGTCCTTAGTCTCTTGGGGGCTTAGGCAACCATGAATTTCTGTAAGAAATCCTCCAGGACCTTTGCTTAATCCCATAACCTCAATCATTTCCTCAGTTCCTTTTGAAGGAATCATTCCAGTAGATAATACGACTAAATCAGCATCAATTTTTACAATTTCACCAGTTAAAGATGAATATGCTCTAACTTTTAACTTATTCGTTTTAGGATCTTCTATAATTTCACCTACCTTTCCTCGAATCATTTGTATACCAGTTTCTCTTATTTTTCTGTAATATTCTTCATTACCCTTATCTGTCGTTCGAATATCGATATAAAACATAATCACATCCATATCTGGATATTCTTGCTTAAGTAGTTGAGCATTCTTGAGTGCAACATTGCAACAGACAAATGAACAATAAGGGTTTGCATTTACGTCTCTGGAACCTACACATTGAATCATTACAATTGTCTTCGGTGTTTCACCGTTAGATACTCTATATACATGACCTCCTGTGGGTCCGATTGGACTTAGCATTCTTTCTAGTTCTATTTGTGTAATTACATCAGGGTAGTAGCCATAATTATATTCGTTTGACTCCCAAATTGGATATTCATCCCAACCTGTTGCAATAATCGCTGCTCCTACTTTAATATCAATATATTTAGTTTCTTGTTCAAAATCAATAGCTTCAGCTGGACATGTTCGTTCGCAATTTTTACAATCTATACACACACTCTTATCCATGACAGCCAATTTAGGTACAGCTTGGGGAAAAGGGATAAAAATTGCATTTCTTTCACCGATACCTCTATCAAATTCACTAGGAACTTTAATAGGGCATTTTGTTGTACAAAGCCCACATCCAGTACACTTAGATTCGTCAACAAATCGAGGATTTTTTCTTATTTTGACATTATAATCCCCTGGAATACCACTAAACTCTACAACGTCACTATATGTAAACAAATTTATATTTGGATGTTTTGAAGCGTTTACCATAATTGGTGCTAAAACTCATATTCCACAGTCGTCGGTAGGATATATTCTATCTAATTGTGCCATTTTCCCACCAATTGTCGCTTCCTTTTCCACTAAGTAAACAGGAATTCCTTGATTTGCTAAATCTAAAGCAGCATTCATTCCAGCAATTCCCGCTCCTACTACTAAAACAGCTCTTTCTACAGGTATTTCTTTCCTTTGTATTGTTTCTAATTCTCGAGCACGATTTATACCTGCCTGAACAAGTCTTATAGCTTTCTCTGTAGCTCCTTCTTTATCTTTAGCATGTACAAAAGAACAGTGCTCACGAAGATTGACCATTTGAAAATAATAAGGGCTTAATCCTGCTTCCGCTAATACCGCTCTATATGTTGGTTCGTGAATTTTTGGTGTACAAGCTGCAACTACAACCCTATTCAAATTTAAGTCGAGAATATCATTTCTAATGATATTTTGACCTGGATCACTACAAGTAAAATCATTTACGCGAGAAATTACTACATTATTTTTTGCAGCATTTTTTTCTACATAATCTCTAACAGCGTCACAATCGACAGCAGCTCCGATGTTTACCCCTCATCTACATATATAAACTCCGATTCTTGGTTCATCCTTGGTCTGTATATCAGACAACCACTTCACCTTTTTGTAAAACTTCACCAATAATTTTTAGTTGAATTGAAATTAAACTTTAAATCTTATTGGTTTATGAAATTATAGCTACAATTTATTTTTTCTGATTAGATTTCATAATTTCAATTATGATAAATCGCTACCCAGTATGTAAAGAATTACAAACAATATTATTCAAAAGAAGATCTTTTTAATCAATTTATCTTAAAATAATTAACATTTTAACCAATTTTTGTTAATTTAGAAAATAAATAATGAAATTCAAATCGTTTGATATTAATTCTACATAGAATTTGAACAATCTTTTATTTACTCGTGAAATTTTTTATTAAGAGTTCATTACTAAGTTATATGGCAGAACAAGAAGAATCAAAGAGAGAAGAATTTGCTAAGGAGTTTATGGCAGAAGAAGGTTTAAAAGGCAAAGCCAGAAAGATCAAAATAATGAAAATTATTGAAACTGTTGGTTATGATAAAAGAAAGGTGAAAACAGCCTTAGCTCGCTCGACTATTACAGACAGGATACATCATGATTAGAAACTGAATTCTTACAATAAATTTGGTGTTAGAGAATGCTTGATATAGAACTGTTTAGAAAAAATCTCGATAAAATTATTGAATCAGAGAATAAGAGGTTTAAGGATCCTGTAAATGCAGAGAAAGTTTTAGAGTACGATATTAAATGGAGAGAAGTATTACAGAAATTAGAGGATCTAAGAAAACAAAGAAATGATATTTCTGCTGAAATAGCTGAATTCAGGAAAAAAGGAGAAAATCAAAAAGCTGAAGAAGCTATCACAAAATCTAAAGAAATTAAAGCAGAAATTGAGAATTTAGAAAAGAAGAGAACGGATTTTTTTGAACAAAGAGAAAAATATCGGTATGTTGTAGGAAATATTTTACATGATTCGGTTCCCGTTGGTGAAACTGAAGAAGATAATGAAATTATAAGAACTGTTGGTGAAATCCCAAAATTTGACTTTAATCCACTCTCTCATGTTGATCTAATTTCCATAATAGAGGGAGCAGATACTAAAAAAGCTTCAGAAATCGTGGGATCAAGGTTTTATTATCTAAAAGGAGATATTGTCTATCTAAATCTAGCTTTATTACAATTTGCCTTAGATAAGCTTGCTAGCAAAAATTACATCCCTATGTGGACTCCTTTCTTTACTAAATATGAAATAATGAAAGCTGCTGCAGAATTAGCGGATTTCGAAGAATCACTTTATAAAATTGAGGGAGAAGATCTATATATGATTGCTACTTCTGAGCAGACGTTAGCAGCTTATCATTATGATGAAATAATCGATCCTGAGAAATTACCATTGAAATATGTTGGAATTTCGTCCTGTTTTAGAAGAGAAGCTGGATCTCATGGAAAAGACACACTTGGTATATTTAGAGTGCATCGCTTTGAAAAAGTTGAACAATTCATTTTTTCTAAACCTGAAGATTCATGGCAATTCCATGAAGAATTATTAGCGAATTCAGAAGAGATTTTTAAGGAATTAGGATTACCTTATAGGATTGTAAATGTTGCCTCTGGAGAATTAAATGACAATGCTGCTAAAAAATATGACTTAGAGGTATGGTTTCCTGCGTCAGAAACATATCGAGAACTGGTTTCATGTAGTAATTGTTTAGATTATCAAGCAAGAAAATTAAAAATTAGAATGGGTTTAGTCGGTAGTGATCAGCCTAAAGAAATTTTACATACTTTAAATTCAACAGCAATAGCAACATCACGGACCATCTGTTGTATTTTAGAAAATTACCAACAAGAAGACCATTCAATAAACATTCCAAAAGTACTTCAAAAATATATGAATGGCAGAAAGGTTATTAAACCAATAAAATAAATCTTATTAGAATGGAAAATGGTTGAAAAAAATTTAGAAGAGTTCGAGGAGTTTTATGCTGATAAAGTCAATTCTATTTACTCTAAAATAAAAAGAGCTTTAAAAAAAATAATAATTGAGATTAGAGATAATTTAATAGAAATTAAGGTATGTTTAGATCATTTTCTGGAAGTAGGAAAAGAAAAAATTGACCAGAAATCTCAAAAATCTCTTAATTTCTTCTCAGATCGAATTAGGAAAGAAATAGATGAGATTGTGATTCCTGAAGATGAGATAACTTATGATAATACTTTAGATTTACTAAATGCGATTAAAAAGTTATTTACAAGTATTAATGAAATAGCAAGAAAATCATTACCTAAATTTCAAAAAGAAGTCCAACCTCAAATTAAAGAATTAAATTATATTACTCGAAAACTAGGTAAAAATCAAGGTGATTTAGATTTATTTCTCAGAAAGAAATATATTGAAGTTAAGGATGCAGAATATCTCTTAAAAAAACTCCCTAAAATATTCGTGCTTAAAGACAATATTGAACATGCAAAAGCAGACTTAGAACAATTTGAGAGAGAGTTAGAAGAAAGGAATAAAAAACAAGAAGAATTAAATTCACAATTAATTAAACTTGAACAAAACCAATTATTTAAAGAATTAGAAGTAGAGCAGGATAAACTTTTTCGTCTTCAAATAAAAATTAATGAGGAAATCGGTTTTAAAAAAGCACTTAAAAAGTTTAAATTCGAATTAGAAAAAGAAACAATTCATATTCCTAATGTAGATATGAATTACTTAAGAGATTTTCTTAAAAATCCGATTAAGCTGCTTTCTACTGAAAGAAAGGATTTACCAAAATTTACTAGTCTAATGGTCCAATTAAGACATGCATTACAAGAAAATAGATTAAACCTTAAATCTGATACAAAAGAAAAAACCATCGATCATATCAATATGATTTTTGATGAAAAAATACTCCAAACAAATCTTGAAAAATATATGCAACTAAAGGAAAATATCAAATCATTAGAAGATAAAATAAAATCGGCAGGTTTAGCTGATCATTTAGAGGAACTGAAAAATGAAATATCAGTTAATACTGTGAAGCTCGAGCATGTAACTAATGATTATGAACGGAAAAACAAGGACTATACTAGATATCTAAATGCTTTAAAAGATGAAAGAGAGGAATTTCAAACTCAAGCAGAAGAAATTTTAGGAGAAAAAGTAAAATTAAATATTGTATTTACATTTTAAGTGTCCTTTCTTTCGACTAGTTTGAAAGATCGATTATCATTCGCATTTAACTTTCTTAGTGAGAACTTTAAATTGTTTTTAAGAAACTTAAACACTTCTGTGTTCTTCATATTAAAAATTTTTAGGTATTCATAAGCTAGAACTAAATCTTGTTTTATGTCTACATCAAAACCAGCCCTAAATGAATCATATATCACCAATTTCTTTATACCTTTACTATAGGCGTTGTTAAGCAAGGCGACTAACGAAGGAGTGTTTGGATCTGAGAAATAAGAGGGAATAACATCTGGGGGATTTCTACCTAGTATTGAGATGCCCGCAGAATGAATAGCAGGACACACAACCAATTGGTTCGCTTTAACAAGAGAATTAATTTCATTAAAATTATCAGAAGTAATTAAAATTAGATCTGAAAAAGCAATAGTCGTTTGAAGCGCTTTAAATTTCTCTATCGCAATTTTATTGAGATTGGTTATCATATCGTCAAAGGATTTTAAAACATTAATGTTTTCCTCTTTAATACCAATTAACCCAAAATCTTCTGCAATTTCTATAATTTCTGGAGTATTACAATATACGATTTTATGTTCGAAACAGTTCACTTTCGCTAAGGTTGCACTTAGATCCCTAAACATAGCAATTGTTAAATCTCTAAGTTGATCAACCGAAAAGCAATCTCTAAGACGTGATTTTGTTCTTGATAAGGGAGCAACAGGGATTAATAATGTACTCATAATATCTATATGATAAAATAATCTCAAAAAATAACAGATGGTCTTAAAGACAAGAATAAATTTAAATATTTAAGATTATTTAGATTTACCTTAGATTATTTAGAATTAAAATAGCTAAACTTTCAAATGCCTTATCAACATTTTCATTCGTTTTTGCTGAAGTTTCAATGCAATCCACCCCAAATTCATTAGCCTTTTTTTCTGCTTCCTCATAAGAAACAGTTCTTTCGTTGTTCCTATCTATTTTGTTACCAAGAATTATAATTGGAATTTCCCCACTCAGTTCTTTGACTTTTTGAAACCAAAAATTAACATTTTCAAAAGAATCTCTATCTAAAATATCGTAAATTATGAATGCACCCACAGCTTGAACAAAGTAATATTCATTGCTGAATAACTTATCATGTTGACCGCCAAGGTCCCAAAAATATAGTTTGAATCCTTTCTGTTTTATATCTTCTCTTAATTTAGGATTAGTTATCTCAAGTTTATTAACAATTGAACTTAAGTCAATTTCTTTTATTAAGAAATTAGCTCCAACAGTTGCAACGTAATCTTCACTAAATTGGTTATCTACGTATTGCGCCAATAAAGAAGATTTACCAACATTAGGGTCTCCGCATAAAATTACCTTACCTCGATATGACATACTCAATTATCCCCTAAGATCTTCTTATGATAATATTATATATTTTTTTAGGTCTAATATATATTTTTTTGAAATGTCTTTTTTTTAAAATGGGAAATTTAGTTTTTATTTGTTATTTTTTTAGGAGTTAGTTGTATTAATTTGCACTGGCTAGTAATAAAATATCTAAAGAGATGTTCATATCCTATAATTTGTTTTGGACTTCCATTCTCTAACCACAATCCAGAAGTATATTCCGGAGCTTCTTTTACTTGATCTAATGTAGTAAGTAAAAACTGATTATCAGCAATTAAAAGCCCAAAGGGGATGACATTATCACCTTCGATGGAGTGGATCGTAATAGATACTTTTAACATTTTCTTGATTTCTTCTTTTAAAACATCACTATACTTTAGGGCAATAACTACTTGAATAGAAGAAGAAAATTTTTTGTTCCACAGTTCTCGCAGCACCCAATCATAACCCCCTAATTCTT
>JBHLNR010000217.1:0-5464 GCA_048941385.1 Promethearchaeota archaeon | reverse complement strand
ATATTATAAAATTATTTTTATTTTTGATATAATTTTAATGTTAACTTTAGTATTAAAATTAACAATTATTTAAAAAATATTTTTATCAAAATCCACATTAGTAATTTCAATGACTGAGAATCAAAAATCAAATAGTGTAATTAAAGAAGAAAAAAGTAAAGAAGAATTGGATAAAGAAGAAGAACAAAGAATTAAGTTAGAATCCCTTAGAAAGGCAGGAAAAATTGCATCTGAAGTAAAAAAAGAAATTAAGCCAAAAATCAAAGCGGGAAAGAGTGCATTAGATATTGTTTCAATGACCGAGACTAAAATTGAAGAATTAGGTGGCTCATGTGCATTTCCTGTAAACTTATGTATAAATAATATTGCAGCACATTATACATCCCCTCTTAAAGATGATGGGTTAACAATTAATGAAGGTGATTTGGTCAAAATCGATCTTGGAGTGCACATTGAGGGATATATTGTCGATACAGCTTTCACCGTTAATTTAAATGAGGATGAATCACTTGAGAATATAATCCAATCTACAGAGGTTGCTCTTGACGCAGCAAAAATGATGGTAAAACCAAAAGTAAATACAAGAGACTTGGGAAAAAAAATTGAAGATATCGTGAGGGGATTTAAATTTAATCCTATTAAAGAACTAGGAGGTCACCAGATTGAGAGATGGACTGTTCATGGGAAAAAACAGCTGCCTGAATTAGGTTCACAAGGGGGAGACATAATGGAAGAAGGTGAGGTTTTCTCTATAGAAATTTTTGCTAGTACAGGTGAAGGATCAGTTCATAACACCCAATATTCACATATTTATGAGCTGAATCCATATGCTGGGAGGGTACCTTTACGTAGAAAAGCCTCAAAACAGCTTCTAGGGTTCATAAACAAGAATTATAAAACATTGCCATTTGCCGAAAGATGGTTAACCAAAGAATTTAGAATGGGTGTAGCATTTGGTCTCCATGAATTAGTTCAACAAGGAAAATTGCAAGCCCATTTTGTACTATCAGAAAAAAAAGGAGTTTTTGTTGCGCAATCTGAGGAAACTATATTAGTTACAGATGAGGGATACGAACTATTGACGTAATATTCGTCAAAATTCTTAATTATTTCTATTATGTACTTATTATGCAAAAATTAAACATATGTCTTGTTTCTTTAACAATTGCTCCAGATAGTCAAGATGGTGCTGGAAAAAGCTTCAGAGGGATTTTTGATTATCTTAGAGATCAAGGTCATAATGTCAAATTGATTACAGGTAAATGGAACATCGATTTAAATGATCCTGATATTATACAATTTGACCTTATACCAAAACGCTTTCTTTGGGCGCCTCAATTTATGTTCAAGGCTATCAAATATATACGCACCCATAAATTTGACATTTTTCACGGAAATGCTCCTAAAGGAACATTACCTATTATTTTATCAAATAAGAGAAAATTTATAACCACAATTCATGATATGGGCCCATATGAAACAAGTTTTACTAGAATTCCTATCGAAAGATCCTTAATAAAATTAGCTGTACAAAAAGCTACAATTGTGACTACTGTTTCAGATTTTATAAAAAAAGAAATTAGATTTTTCGTTCCAAAAGTCGAAAAAAGTAAGATTTTCGTTCATTATAATGGAATAGAAGATAATTTTATGCCATATCCGAAAGAAGCAGAGATACTAAAAGAGAAACTGAAGTTAAAAGGACCTATTATACTTTATATTGGTAGAATCGCGTTTTATAAAGGTGTCGACGACATTATTACTGCCTACAAAATTGCGAAAAAAGAAGTTCCTGACCTTAATTTAGTCATTGGTGGGAAACCTGACTTTCAAATGGAAAAAAAATATGAAGAATGGAAAATTATACATAAGGATATTCATTTCATTGGTTTTGTAAAGGATCAAGAATTACCTTTTTATTATACTATGGCAGATATTTTTATTACATATTCATACGCATCAGAGGGATTCGGATTGACTCCAATTGAAGCAATTGCATGTGGTACACCAGTGATTTGCTCATTGATGTTAGCTTATAAAGAAATTCTGCAAGAAAATGCTATTTTCATACCTCCGAGATCACCTCAACTACTAGCTTTGGAAATTATTAAATTGTTAAGAGATGAATCAAGATATATATCTTTACAAGAAAATGGTCTTAAGTTTATAAAAAGATATACCTGGAATTCAGTCGGAAAAAAGCTTGAACAAGCTTACTTAAAATTTTTTGACTAAAATTTGCTTAGATGTACTATTTTTTAAATGAGAGTTCTTCTAGCTTTTACTTAGCTTGCTTTTAACAAATTCAAAACAGATTTCTATTGGATTTTCGAACATTTTGATTTTATCTTTAAATGAATTTATATTAAATCTCCCTGGTAAAGGTCCCTTTCTTAATATTTCTGTTGCTTTTTCAATTATCTTTTCTGGTGCTCTAATGTGCTCAAGAGGGAACCCGTTCTTAATTAAAAATTTTTCTTGAGGTGCTGATTCACCAGGAAAAAATTCTATACTTGGGACATTTAAAAGACTTGATTCCCTTACGATAGTACCTCCACCACTAATAATCAAAGCGCCATAGAAGCATAAGTCCACAATGTTCGATAAATATTGAGTAATTATAATATTATCATCTTTTCTTAATTCTTTTAATTTTTTTAAAAGAAAGTCTTCTTGTTTTTTTGATCGAACTAAGAGAAAATATTTATGGTCTGGGAATTCTTTATAAATAGATGGGAGGAATTTACTTATCAACGTTTCATCGGGTTTTAACTTGTCAATAAAATAGCTGGCATGGGAAGGTTCACTTCTTATTAAAACAAACTTGCCTTTTTCTAGATTAAACTTATCAAGGACATTTGGATTTGGAATATACTCTGAGAGCCATGCGATTTCATCTAAACCATTATAACGAATAATCTTATTTGGATCAGCATGAAGTTTTATGTAATCTTCTATAGGGATACATTCAGGAGTTATAATATTATCCAAGAAAGGATGAAGTAATTTACAAACAGGCTCGTTACGCGGTTCATCATTCATCCCAATGGATGGAATTTGTAAACCATAGGCTATTCTTGTACCTTCTATTGATAAGAAAGTAACAAAATAGTCAGGTGAAAATGATTGAACTAAAGGGTAAAGATCTTTTAACCTATTGATGTATGTTTCCAGTTTGTCTTCCAATCGCTCTCCACCATGTTTTCCAATTCTCCTATAATTAGTATTATTATCATTTAAAATTTGATAGGTTGAGTCATAATCTCTTGCTGTTATCAGTAATTCTGATCCTGCATTTTCAAATCTCCTAATCAAGGATTGGAACATTATAGCCGTTTTAGGCTGTTCAATATCAATCCAAATTTTTCTATTCTCAAGGCTCATTTTAAAGTCGGATGAAATTTAGGAAAAACTTGATTATTTTTTTAAAATTTCAAGGATATAAAGGATTTTCTAAAATCGTAAATATTATCCTTAGTAAGATAGATTAAAATTATTCACCACAAATACATGGATTTGAATTACATTTTATACATTTATATGGATATTTTTTTAATATCGCCGATTCGAGATCTATATTTAATAAATTTGCTAAAGATGTGGTCCAAGCAATAATATCTGCAACTTCTTCTGAAGCTTTTTCCTTATCGAAATCTCGAGTATTTAATATATTAGCTAATTCACCGATTTCTTCTATTAGCCAAATAAATGTGGAATTTCTACCTCTTTTTTGATCTTGTTTAATATAAAGATCTTTAATTAGTTTCTGAAACTCTGAAATTTTCATACCATATAAAAAAGAATATGTAAATACAGTTAATTAAATACTTTTATTAACCCCCACCACCAGGAGTAAAAAGCCAATCGAAAACTCTAGCGTGTGCTAAAATCACCAAAATTATTAAAGCAAGAGCTAAAATCATTGTGGCCATGGGTCCAACCTTAATACCTATTGAACTATCTTCAAAAAATCTCATTAATCCTGCACCTCCCATAGGCATAGGTGAGCTTCCACTTCTTCTTTTCTTACGTCTAGACTGAGTGCGCCTTGTTGACATAATATAAAAAATCAATTTTTTTTCTATATTGTATGTGTATTAATAAAAAGAAAAATTTAAAATTTTATCTAAAAGTTTTAAAAAAATATTATAATAAATCTTTATAAAAGCAATTCATTATTTTTAGATAATTTTAAGAAGTTATTATAATATTATGCTGAAAAAGACTAGATCTTTGATATTTATCTTAGTTTGTTTAATATTCTTAATCAATATTACATTTCTCCCAAAACAGTCAGAGATAGATTATAATAAAAATGATATTTTTCAGAATCCGCAAAGTTCAGCAAATCTAGAAGGTGTGGATTATATTCTTGTTACAAACGCAGAGAGATATGTAAACATAAGTGGTTTTGGTGTTGTTACTATTGAAGATTATATCTCTATAAAGAATTTAAATCATAATCCAATTACTTCAATGTTAATCGCAATTCCACTAAATCAATCAATAAATCTGATGCATTATGAAGCCAAGGGAATAGATGGTAATTCTTTGCTTACGGAGCGTTCCCATCTTATAATGAATGAATATGAAATGATTACGGTGTACTTTGAATCACCTCTTTTACCATTCCAAACAAAAAGAATAATTTTTTATCAGCAATTCACAGGATTATTGGTATATACATTCCAGAATGAACACCAGTACATTAATTACACTGGATATGTATTTCCTACTTTACCATATAGATCTTTAAGAAGTATGCTATCCATATTTAATGTTCCCCTTAGAGCAGAAGGTATGGAGGGGGGATGGGGTTTTGAACAAACCGATTTGTTTTTTATCAAGTATGATCTTTTCTATATTAAGGATTCGGTTGAAGGCGCATATGTTGAACCCTTTTTAAAAAATTTAAATAAATATAAGATTGTTAGGGTGTCATTTTTTAAAGATGATGTAGCATTAATGGAGTTTGAGGAAATTAATAGGGAAATATTTATTTCTCCTTGGGGCATAATTAAGGTTTCTGAAGAGTATATAATCAAAAATTATGGAATAGCATCGACCCAGTATCTTTATCTAAACATACCTAAATCCGCTAGAGATGTATATTTATCTGATGATATTGGAGAAATTTTAGGACTCAGACTTCTTAATAAAGGGAAAAATAAGGAATTGCGAATTAATTTATTGCAAAATCGAGTAAGATTATTGCCAAATTCATCATTTCGGTTTAAAATAAAATATTATTTACCTTTTGAAAAATATTTTTCATTAAATTGGTTCCAAGAATCAATTGAGATTGATTTGTTTATTACCTCTTTTGAATATTTTGGTAAACGATTGAATATCAAATTAATTATTGATGGATGCTATAGTCTTGATCGTATAACACTCGCTCCAGAAGCAGTCAAAAAAACCCATGGGACTATGACCCTAATTTTCACTTCAGATTCTATATGCT
>JBHLNR010000216.1:0-5481 GCA_048941385.1 Promethearchaeota archaeon | reverse complement strand
TGTTTCTTTTATATTTAATTCTGGAGTAGTCATTTTTGTATTGAATCCTTTTTTTTTTTACACTTTCAATATGGCTTCATCTTCTTTAGTCCAAACATACTTAGGTGAATCTTTATATTTAGGATCAAAAAGATGGCAAGCTACAAAATACCTCTCAGCTATCTCTGTTAACTGAGGTTTTACTTTATCACAAATTTCCATTCTAGAATCACATCGAGGATGAAATCTACAACCTGATGGAGGATAAATAAGATTTGGGACCATACCTCGAATAGTCTGCAATTTTTGGTTCTTCTTCTCAATACTTGGAATTGCACCAATTAATCCTTGGGTATAGGGATGTCGTGGGTTTTTAAACAGATCCTCTGCTGTTGCATATTCAACAATATTTCCACTATACATGACCGCAATTCTATCACATAATTCAGCAATTATTCCTAAATCATGTGTAATTATAAGAATTGACGTTCTAAACTTCTTTATCAATTCCTTCATCAAGTCAAGAATTTGGGCTTGTATTGTAACATCGAGGGCAGTAGTTGGTTCATCTGCGATTAAAAGTCCTGGATTACATGAAAGAGCCATTGCAATCATTACACGCTGTCGCATTCCTCCGCTTAATTCATGGGGGTATCTCTTTAAAATGCCTCTAGCATCAGGGATTCCTACTTCTTTAATAATTCTTTCTGACCAATCTGTTGTAACATCTTTTAGAGTTGGAATATGAACTGTTTGTTGTTTAAGTTCTTCGATTTTAAATAATATTTTATCCTTTTCTTCTTCTGTTAATGATTCTTCCTCATCTTTTAATCGCTTTTTTAAAATATTCTTTTCTTCTAGTTTAGTTTTCCTCTCTAGCGAGCGTCGATCAAGTTCTTT
This sequence comes from Promethearchaeota archaeon, assembly GCA_048941385.1. Classification (GTDB taxonomy): domain Archaea; phylum Asgardarchaeota; class Lokiarchaeia; order Sigyniarchaeales; family SOKP01; genus Loki-b32. Next base: position 4,602 of record JBHLNR010000216.1, on the reverse strand, counting down.
TTTCAAATCTGTCTCTTGATGTAACTTGAATACTTCTGAAACTTGTTTACCCACTGTAAAGACGGGATTAAGAGAATTTAGAGGATCTTGAAAGATCATGGTGATATCTTTACCACGATAGTTCCTCATTTCAGCTTCTTTTAATTTAAAAAGATTCTTGCCTTTAAATTTAATATTCCCATCAATTATTTTCCCTGGGGCTCGTACGAGTTGTAAAATTGAGAGAGCTGTGACAGATTTTCCACAACCAGTTTCACCAACTAAACCCAAAACCTCATCCTTATAAATTTTAAATGAGACACCATCGACCGCTTTTACAATCCCTTCTTCTGTATAAAAATAGGTTTTTAATCCATTAACTTCAAGTAGAACATCTGAAGAATCCTCCTGAGATTTAGGACTTATTATATCAATAGCTTTTTTATCTTTTTCAATAGTATCCATTCTTCTCGTATATCTCTGCTTAAATGATTAATAAAATAAAATCTAAAAAAGATTATAAGTTTTTCAATTTTGGATCTAAAGCATCTCTTAAACCATCGCCTACTAACATAAATCCTAATACTGTCAGAAATATCATAAACCCAGGCCATAAACTAGCCCAAGGTGCATCGTAGGGGTTTTGACGTGCTTTATTTATATCATATCCCCATTCAGCTAAATTTTCTTGATACACTCCTAAAAATGAGAGCCCTGCCAACCCTAAAATATAACCTCCAATGTCAAAAGTGAAAAAGACGATAATTGGTTGTATAACATTAGGTAAAATATGTCTAAACATAATTCTCCAGTTTCCTGCTCCAGCAACTCTTGCTGCTTCTATGTAGGGGAGTTCTCGTGCTTGTAATACATTTCCTCTAATTAATCTTGAGTAAACAGGAATCCCTAGAAAACCCCAAACCATTAAGATTATCTCAACACTTCGTCCATAAATAGCAATAATAACTAAAGAGAGAATTAAAGAGGGAAATGCAAGTAATACATCACAAATTCTCATTATTAAGGAATCGACCCATCCACCATAATATGCAGCAATTACACCAAATGCAATCCCCCCCGTAACACTAATAGTTATCGAAGGCAATGCGATAGTTAAGGAAGTTCTTGCTCCCCATATTAATCTTGATAAAACATCACCTCCTAAAGCGGTTTGTCCTAAAGGATGTTCAGGAGATGGGGGGTTCCATGAACCTGTGTGGGGTACTAATACTTCCTCAAGAGTTTGTGGAGAAAGCCATACGCAATAGATAGCTAAGCTTATAATAAAGAATACTATAGAAAATCCTAAAATTGTTAGTGGATTTTTCAATCTTCGTATTAATGACCTTTTACTAATTGTCTTTTCATATTCAGACTCACGAATAGATAATTCTTCAATTCTCGAGCCTGGTAGAATAAGAAATTTGGGATTTTTGAAAATCCATGAAATTATTCTGTTTGGAATAGGCTCCTTAATTTCTACTAACTCTTCTTTTTCTTTAATTAAATAAGTTTCTACCATAAAATATTACATCCTCTTTCATTTTTTATTGTTTAATTTAATTATATTAATATTATGTATATCGTATTCTTGGATCTAAAATCGCATAAAGGATATCGGTTATTAAGTTCGCCGAAATAAATATTATTGATATAAGAAACACTATAGCGTTTAATGTCCAGTAATCATACAACAAGATGGAATCAATAAATAATTGCCCCATTCCAGGGATATCAAAGGTTGTTTCAGTAAGAACCGCTCCCCCTAGTAATCCAGCAAAACTCAATCCAATTAGAGTTACAGTTGGAATGAGCGCATTTCGTAAAGCATGCGAATGAATCACTTGTTTCTCAACACATCCTTTTGCTCTTGCTGTTCTTATATAATCTTGTTCCAAAACTTCTAACATACTTGAACGAGTTTGTCTGGTAATTCCTGCCAACATTATAAATGACAGACAAAATACTGGTAACACTAGATGCCACAAATAATCCCCAATTAAATACCATTCCCCAGATAATAGTGCATCGATAATAATAAAACCGGTAATGAATGGTGGATCAGGATTTTCAATAGTTTTATAGTAAGTAGGCTCGAATAAAGTTACGCCCCATTCTTCTGTGGGAATATAACCTACGTAAAACTGGAGTAGCATTCCAAGGAAAAATACGGGAATAGACACCCCCACTAAGGCAAATCCTCTTACTATTGTGTCAGCAGATCGGTTTCTATGTTTTGCTGAAATCACTCCCACTTTAATTCCTATAAATGAAGCTATGACAATAGAGAAAATAGTTAAATCTATTGTAATTGGCATAGTTGTCATAATAAGTCTCCAAACTTCCTGACCCTCAACAATAGAGACAGATATTCCCCAGTCTCCTGTAAATAATTCACCTACATACCGAAAATATTGAATAATAATAGGATCACAGAGTCCAAGCTGACATTTCATCATTTGTCGCATACCCTCTGAAGGATTATGTTCTCCCATTGCACCTAATATAGCAGAAATAGGATCCCCAGGCATTAATCTAGTAAGTATAAATGTTAATGTTAACACCCCAAATAACACTGGAATCATTATTATAATTCGTCTAATGATATATTTGATTAAACTCAAAGATTTCTTAACCTCCTATATTTTTTTTTATTTTTCTAAAATTATTTTTTAGTCTAAATATTTTTCTCTTATTTCTCTTCTTTTTTCATTTATTATTGAAGCCGAAATTGCAGCCAAAAGATTAATACATAATAATGACAATATTGTTAAGTAGCCTTCAATTCTTATGAAATATATATAAAATACTGAAGCATCAAAACCAAAAAGTATCCAATACCAAATCCAAGATATTAGTAGTATTACCGGAATCAACCAGATACTATTTCTAATAGCATATTCAAAGAAATTCTCTCGTATCGCAATAATAAAGACAATAGTAAAAAGAATAATAAATGAAAAATAAGAAGTTGGATTAAATAAAAACTGATGTAAAAATATTAACTCTTCCTTAAATGTATACACTCCCCCTCTTGTTTTAGGATATTCATTAGCAATATATCCAAAAAAGAAGAAGAAAATTAAAAGAATCCCAAGTATAAAATTTCCTTGTCTGTTCAGTTTGATTTTTGAAAATTTCATAAACTTTTCTCTGAAGCGTAAATAGTTAATCTATATATTTATTTAAATGTCCATTTAAATTATAAATATTTAGATTCGATCCTTTATTAAGTATTCCATTGATAATTTAATCTATTCGGTTATTAAGAAATTTTAGGTTATTTTGTTACTTCCTTTACTAAATCAGTTTAATATGAAGTAATTTAACATAACAAATAACTGATGTGTAAAATTAAAAAAAAAAAGTTAAATTTTATATATATCTAAAAACTCACTCAGAAACTCTATCACTCCTCATACCAATTGGCCCAATTAAAGTCTCCAAGAAGGTTATATTGAACCCCCTTTAAGGTATCCTTATGAACTTGTTGGACAAAATAGACATAAGCAGGAATGTGACAACAGCTTCCTGGATGTTCAAATCTTACATCATATAGGTAAGACTGAAGATTCTCCCATAATATTAACTGTGTGGCATAATCGGTTTCTGCTACAGCTGCTGCTAGTTGTTCTGTTAAACCACCTGGAGATGTATCGTTGATTCGGGAGAAACATGAACCAGAGGCTAAGTTATATAATGGATCAATCATGTTATAAGGGTTAAGGTAATCAGGACCCCAACCAACAAAACCGCAATCCATTTCCCATGGGGTTAGTTCTCCTACATCTAAGTATTCTCCCCATTCTCTTACAGTTACTGCAACCTCTACTCCTATTAAATCAAAGCTAGCTTCAGCGATCAAACTTAGGTCTGTGGATAACCCACCGCCAGAATGTTCGTTCATTTCCAATGTTATTAAGCTTAGCGCTTTCCAAGCGGCATCATTGCTGCCACCATCCATAGTAACGGGTAAAGCAACAGAAGGATAGCAGATCTTTATGAGCGCTCTTGCTTTTTCGATTTGGTCCTTATAAGAAGATTCGTTATAACCAAAATAGACTGAAGCATTGTGTCCAGGGAAATCACGAGGCACGGCAGGTACGCCGTAATATGCTTGTCCTTGTTGGATTTCTTCAATAATATAGGTATAGTTCATTGCATACGAGAGAGCTCTCCTAAATGTGGCATTATTTCTCTGGTATTGATGATCATATTCATGGCCAGTAAACCAAGACCCGTCATAATCCCGTGGACCACAATAGATCTCGAAATAATAATACCCAAAGCCTTCACCAATATCTTCAACATGCATACCAGATGTAGATTGGAATTGAGCAATATATGTTTTTAATACACCAGAAACATAGTCATATTGCCCTGCTAACCCGGCATTCATCCTCGCCGTGTCATCATCAACGAATTTCATAATGATTTGGTCGAAGTATTGGGCTTTACCCCACCATCGTCCATTTCTCTCATATCTTATTTCTCTTCTGGGGGCATGTGATTTCATTATCCAGGGCCCAGTACCAACGAGGATTTCATCTAATTGAACAATCTCATAAAATTTATGAGAAGTAGGTGAGATAATGTTGGTTGAGATGAAACATAACAGGTCCA
>JBHLNR010000215.1:0-5520 GCA_048941385.1 Promethearchaeota archaeon | reverse complement strand
GGATAACTATTCCAACGATACCAAGAGCGGCTGGAATTAATGAAGAAAGAGAACCAAGTGCTAAACAATAAAATACTATAAATAAAATAAATCCCAAATACATAGGATGTCGTACAATTCTGTAAGGTCCAGAAGTTATTACTTTATGACCTCGATCTTTTTGAATCTCCACGGCTTTTGATAAAAATGTATTTTCTTTCATAACTAAGAATATAATCACTAATCCTAATATTAAGCCTATAAATCCAATTATTTCAACCAAAAGGGGAATGTTTGACCAGCCATATTTTTTTTCGAAACCAGGAATAATAAAGGTTGGAAAAAATCCAAATCCCATAAAAAGCATAACGATTTTATCCCATTTTTCTTTAAATTGTGGTTTAGCTCTTTTTTGAAGCATTTCAGGATCATGTTTACTAAAATATAAGATATAAATATTGAAAAATGTAAAAAATATTCCAAGATAAATCCATGCTTCAAGCCATAGAAAACTTCCAAATGGTAAAAATAAACCTAACCCAAGCAATGCTGTAGCCAATCCCAAAATAATTATTAATGATAACTTAGATAATTCTTTAGGCATAAATCTAAAAAATTTTCATTTTATTTATTTTTATTATCCTTGAATAAAATTTTTAAAGAAATCCTTAAGAGTACTGATTTTTTATATAATGTGACTCCCTCAATTCTAATTATATAGCAATTTAGAGAGAATAAAATTCTAACTAACAGTTGAGAAGTACTCAAACAATAAAAAAAAGGGTAAATAAAAAAACTTTAAAATATTTAACCAGTTCGAAGAACTGGTATTGATATTTAGCCGATTAGAAGTTTTAATTTCTATATGCTCCGTAAGTTTTACACGTGTCACACATAGCTTTTAAATTTTCCAGTTTAGCATCATCAGGAATTTCTGAACCCACAATCAATCCACCACCGTCAGCACAGCCATCTATTATTTCCTTGACCTGCTTTTCAACCATTTGGGGGGTACCAATTGTAAATAATGATGGCTTTAAGTTTCCTTCAATACATATATGTCCTCCTAAAACCTCTTTCGCTTTAAAAATATCAGTTCTTTCATCCATGTGTAAGTAGATTTTACCTTTGGGTAATTCCAGTAGATAGTGCAACCGATCTGTCCAATTTGTATCCATATGTAATTGCACAATATATCCTTTTTTTACATAAGTGCTAACAGTTTTCTTGAAATAGGGCCAGAATAATTCCTCAAAGTGTTTTATTGAAATAAAATCTGCGCTTGCTCTCACAGCCCCAACTAATAAAGTTTTTCCTTGACTTTGAGTTATACCATATTCCCCCATGCGTATGAAGTCATCTGTATATTTATCACAAATTTCAATTATCTTATCTTTATGTCGATAAATGTCTTTCATAAAGTTGGTAGAGCCCCGAAAGGTTGATAATAAGTCAAATACCGTACTACCTGCCCCATCATTGAATGTGGGGACTTTAAAGTGGTTCCACCATTTAATCGTATACTTCACCACTTTTGGAGCGATTTTATTTAGTTTCATCATATCGCTCATTTTATAGTTGTTGAAATTAGCAAGCCAGAAGAAACCTTCTTTAAGAATTCTATCATAGTCTTCTGCTTTTAAAAATGGGTCAGAGAGAGCTCTTTCAGCTAGTTGAGGCGGTACATTCGGACCTAATTGTCGACCAGGCATTTGCCAATCTAGGTAGTACACAGAAAACATATCTGGGAAAGGATTTACATATTGCATATACATTGCCCCACCAGCCATCGCTATATCAAAGCCACCCATTTTATGATAGATCCATTCCATTGCCTCTTGTGCTTTTTCAGGATTCTCTAACATATCTTGTGCAGTTATGTGGTCCAAGTATTTTGTTTGAACGAAATCTATTAAAGGCCAAACAGGTACTCTATCAGCTTCTTTCAATTCCATTGCTGTGAGCATTCTTTCAACACTAGTCATAGCTTCTTCTTTAATCGGTTCCAATTAGTCAGCACCTCCTAACCATTGCTTTACAATTTTAACACCTTCAAACGCATTATCAGTAAACGCGTCTGCCCCTGCTTCTTTCATCCAATTTTCATCAACAGGTAATCCTCCAATAATTATCTTTATCTTATCTCTAAGGCCACCTTCTTTTAACGCTTCTGTAGTAGCGTGCATTGACTCTAATGCGACTGTTAATAATCCTGAATAAGCTACAACTTTAGCGTTAGTTTCCCTTACTTTATCTACAAATTGCTGGGGAGGAATATCGACACCCAGATCAACGACATTATAACCCGCAGATTTTAATAATGTCACAAAAATATTTTTACCAATATCATGAACATCCCCCTCAACTGTTCCAATAACAATTGTTTCTGATTTAGCTTTCGCATCTTCGGCTTCTGTCAAATATGGCTCCAGAATAGTAACTGATTGTGTAAAAATTTCGCCTGCCATTACTAATTCAGTTAAGAAATACTCTTTATTATTAAATTTCTCACCCACTACTTCAACTCCCTCTCTTAAAACCTCTATGATTTCACTTGGTTTTGTTCCATCTTTTTGTAATTGTTTAACTAAGTTATATGCTGTATCTTCATCAAGTTCAACCACTGCTTGAAGCAATTCTTCCTTATTTGACATCTTACTTACCTCTCACCTTTTTTTTCATAAATCCCATTATTAATCGACGCATGGAAAATACTTTTTTCTTATCCCCCCATAAAATATGCCCTATAGCCTTATTTATCTCCTCTGGAGAACTATAGCTGGGTTTTTTTTGAAATTCTTCCATATTTTAATAACTCCTATTCAATTTGGTAATATTTTATATTTCGTGTCAAAGTATTTAAGGCTTTAAACTTCAAAAGTAAGTAATAACATTCTAAATGTCCCGAATCCTATCAATCCAATTTTGCTTGGTTCATAATTCTTTTAGAGTATCATCATCGATGTCATTAAACTCATCTAATTCTTTTTGATCATGAAAGTAGCAACAGCCATTCGAAATATTATATTCGGTTTCTTCTACAATTTCCTGAGATCTATCCCTATTTCTTATTAATATTTTTTCCCATTCTTTCATCTGTTATCAAACGATACTGCAAAACAACCTTTTTAAAGGTCATCTATTATATTTATTAGTAATTGGGATGATTCACTATATTTTAGTAATTAAAATCTAAATTTCTCATAGGGATCATTAAAACACGTGAATAGTTAGCAAAGGAGCTCTAACTGTCAAAAACTTCAAACAATAAAAAAAAGTGTACATAAAAAAACTTTATCAGATTTAACCAGTTCTAAGAGCTGGTATTGGTGTTTAGCCGATTAGAAACTGATAAATTTCTCAATTCTTATCGTTTATGTTTTTTAGACTTTTTAGCCGGTTCTTTTATAATATCTTTTTCTTCCAGCTTTTCCTCTTCAAAAGGTTTAGTAGGTTTTGAGACATCTATGGGAGAATTACAAACCCAACACACATTTTCTAAATCCGTTAGAGTACGCGCACAATTTTCGCAATAGATCGCATCGCAAGAGCAAGTATACATATAACCTGACACATCTCCTTTGCATAACAAGCAAATTTTTTGTTCTCTATGAACGGTAACTTTTTTTTCTGAGATTTGAGCAGATATTAGAGGGCTTTTATGAAGTAGTTCTTTCATATGTTTGTCTAATTCTGCCAGTTTTATACGTTCTGTTATAGATATTTCGTTATTTTTGAGATTTTCCCACGTGTTTAATTGATCACTCAAATTCTCATATTCAAGGGAAATGTTGGTAGCCAATTGATTGAGACCAAATCTTTCAGCTATTTTTTGAGCTTGGGTTAAAAACCGTCGAGCATTTTTCAGATCTAAGGTTAATAAAGCTAATTTCGCTTTTAAAAAGTATGCTTCAGCAAATAATTTATGAGAACGGTTCTTTTCAGCAATTTTCAATAGTTGACCAGTATAAAAATTTATTTCTTCCAAAACACTTAGATCATTACTGATGCCTAATTCGATCAGAAGTAATTCACATAAGGTTAAAAGAGCACTCACAGTGACCTGATAATCGAATATCCCCTCCTCAATAATTTGTTTTAGTATATCTTCAGCTTCGATCCTATCACGTGAGCGGGAGCTAGTTTTTAATACCAATGCTTTATCATAACGATATAGCAAATTAATAAGCTTATTGTCATACTGATTCTTTAATTGCTCGAACTGTTCAAGTGCTTTCTGTGATCGTTCAATCTCGCCCCTATCAACTAAGATTTGAATTAAATAGTCGTAGTCATTAGCTATTTGTACTAAATTTCCCAACTCACGGTTAAATATTATTGCTTGTTCTATGCACTCTAATGCACGATCCGATTCTTCTTTCATTTTATAACCAATAGATAAATTGCTAAAAATCACTGCCAAAGCAGATTTATTGTTAAGTTCCTTGAAAAGTTCTAAACTTAGCTCGAAAGATCTAATACAACGATTTAAATCCCCTTTCAACCAATAAATCCACCCTAAATCGATTAAACTCCATCCTATACAATATTTATTACCACTTTCCTCAGCAATACCCAATTCTTGCTCCGCATATTTTGAAGCACGGTTTAAATCACCTTTTAGCCACATATATATCCACGCAAGTCCTCCATGGGAACGCGCAATTTCTTTTTTAGCACCAATTTCTTCTTGCAATGGTATACTGAGCTCAATCTGTTTTATTGCCTGATCGGCCTCACCTTTTTGAGCATAAACCCATCCTTTCAGATAAGCTATATAAGCCTTTTTTTGTTTGTAATTTGATCGCAATTCATGTGTTAAAGATTTTAGCAGCTCCTCTCCCTGTGTAATGATATCATGAGCTTTATCCGTTTGATAAAGCTCTATTAGGGCAGCAGCCATTATTAGTAAGATATCAACAGAGAAGAGGTATTTTCCTAATCCTATACTTTCTTTAAAGGTTTTTTCAGCAAGTTTGACAGCATCTTTATGAAGGCCACGCCAATATAAGACCTCACATTTGAGTAGATGACATAAAACTATATCGTGAAGAGTGTGTCTTCCTTCTTCCTCAAAATTCCTAATAATTTGGTCTGCTTCATCGAGTTTACTCATATCAATGAGTTTTTTAGCCTGAGTAAGCTCTTGAGATTCTGAGTGGGAGATCGATTTATCCATATAAAATCAATTTTGGAAAAAAGTGGATTACAATATTTAAGTTACAAAATAAGAAAATTACGATTTTAAATGTGTCGTGGGAGCCACTGTTCATATTGTTTTTTTATTAATATATCTTTATGAATTTTTAATTGTAATTCTAATTTATTCAAAAGATCAGTAATATCGTATTCAAACAATAAAAAAAAGGGTAAATAAAAAAACTTTAACAGATTTAACCAGTTCGATTCTATTTTTTTTGTCTTTTATTATTTTTTATTTATAAAGAATGGGTTGGAATACGAATACATGTTAAAATTGAGTTATACTGCAAACATAACCCTTGGGGATCTTACGCAAAATAGTCAAAATCATCTTCCTTA
>JBHLNR010000040.1:0-24518 GCA_048941385.1 Promethearchaeota archaeon | reverse complement strand
TGAAGGGATTCAAGCCCCTTTATTCAGGCTCAACTCATATAATGCAGGAGAGATTGATCTGGCAAATCTTAAAGGGCAAAAAGTGGTTTTAATCTTCTCAAGATACTTTGGATGCCCAATTTGTCAAGTAGATCTTAAAGAATTAATGACCCGTAAAGCTGAAATCGAAGGGAAAGATGCAAAGATATTGTATATCACCCAATCAGGAGAAAAAATCGCTAAAGAATATATAGAAAATGAAAAAGTAGACTTTCCAGTAATTCCAAGCTCAAAGGATGAGTTATATGCTGAGTATGGCTTAGGAGTAATGACAAGTGAAGCTGTTAAGCAAATACCGCTGAAATTAAAAAAAGTTAGGGAATATGGATTTGAACATGGAGAATACGAGGGATGGGAAAAGCAAGGACCAGGGCAGTTTATCATAGATGAAAATGGTATAATAATTCATGCGCTAAAAGGATGGTTGGATATTGATAGTATACTCTCAATACTCTAATTGTTGAAAATCTTAATTCTTCTTTTTCAAAATTCTTTTTAGATTTTTCTAACCAATTCTGAGGATATTACTAGGATATCACTTAATTTCAAAAGAAAAGGTCATATGATTTTTATATATATCTAGATATTTCTCGGCTATTATCAAGAAACTACAAGAGAAATACAAGAAAAATACAATTGTTAGATTTTCGAAAATGATGATTTCAAATTTAGATGGATTAGACAATACCCTAAAAAAAATTCCAAATACCTGTTATACGAGAGTAGATCCAGATTTACGTGATTGTCGGAATTGTAGATATAGGTATAAAGGAATTTGCGATGAATTTTTTGAACAGAAATTTGAGATCTCTCATAAAATTATGAAAAATCTTGAGGAAGGCGTAGAAAATATGACAAATTCAAGATTAGAAGATTCAGAACCTGTTCTTAATCTGAAAGACTTGTTTTATGAAATTGAGGTTAATTATGATATAAGTCAAATACCCAATGTCATGCAACAAAAAGCTAAATATGATAATTTTAAATTACTTACGGATATCCAAAATGTCCTACAAAGTTGTAGGCATTTGACTGCTAAAGACAGATTAAATTATTGTATTACCCAACGATATTTCATGAAACTCTATTTACGTGAAGTTAACAAAAAAAAATAAGTTAAAAATATTTTAGTTCAATTAATAATATTTCTTGACTTCAGTAATCACTAAATCAATCAAATCTTTAGCATTTCTTATACTATAGAAGGTTACTTTGTCCAAAAGGGTTTTAAATTTATCTTTTGGAAATGTAGATGCTCCAATAAAAAAGCCTACTATTTTATGACCTTTCTGAGCTAAATCAATCATAGTGTTCTTTGATTTACCCCAATTATATATACCAAAATCAGTAATAATAAAAATAAGGGACTTTCTTTCTGTTTTATCACATTGTTCACCAATTTCTTTAATTGGTAAAACAGTTCCCCCTCCCTGATATCTTAATAAAACACGCTCAGCTTTTTTATAATCAGAAGTCCATTGACAAATATCAGCTCGATTAGAAAAATTAATTATACTAAATTTAGCTCCTTTCCCTGCTGCGTAATGAAGAGAAGCAAAAGCAGCAACCAATGCCGTATGATATGGCCCTCTACCTCGTTCTATTCGTGAAGTATAATTCCATTTCATGGAGCCAGAAGAATCTAAAACAATTAATAAGTCTGGAATTTGTCTTTCTGTGAGATGTCCAGGTCCTTCTTCATAAGCCCATTTTCTTGTAGTTAGATTAGGAATAATAACAGGACTATTTAGTAGAGTCTGGACAACATCCAATTCTTCGATTGGATCTCCTATTCGCCACACTTCTGGATAAACAGGTAGCTGTCCACTTGGTTTTTCTTCAAGAATTTTTATTTCTATAAGATTCTTTGCTAAACCTCTATACCATGTAGCCAACGGAATTCCATCCAATAAAATGCCCGCCTGTCTTGCGGGGCCACCATACTCAGAAAAAGGGATATTTTTTGCGAATTCTTCAGCTTTTCGTCTTTTTTCATCCTCGTTTCCTTCTTTTAATTTATCAGAATTTTTATTTTCAAGTGGATTATCCATGATTTCTAATACGTCTTGAGGAACTTCTATGAATGCCCCTCCAGGACTCCTTATTTTTTCTTTTCCTTTTCCGCATCTTTCATGTTGACCAATCATCGTAAAGGTTTCTTGGATTAAATGGTTCAAGTGCCTTGCTATTGTAGAAACTTTTTTTTCCCAAGTGGATTCATCCTCAAAATCTTTCATAATAACCTTAGATACTCTACTAGCTAATGAATCCATATCTTGTAGTGAATCATCATTTAGAATATTCACATTCCATATTTTTTCATAAGCTCGAAATAAAAATTTTGAAAAATCACACATTTTACCTTTATTTTTAATATTCACGTATGTTTCTTGTACCTCCCACGTTATCAGATCCGGATATTTTTTATAAAGCTTATAATCGATAATCAGATCAGCAAAGATATTTACAACAATAGGAGCATAGTTGATATTAACATTTTCCATTGCTGCTCGAAGTAATTTAGCGTTAATCATTCCATCATAGGGAATAATCTGGTAATGGGAGACTTCGTGTAGAGATACTATATGAAAATAATTGATATATTCCTGATCATCATTGAATAGTGGAGTGTTTGCTAGATTCATTGTTATCTCCCATTGATTTTCAGGATCAATGTAAAATCCTTCTAAATGAGTATAATCAAAAACAAAATTTGGTTCACTTAAAGGAGGATAATAAAATTCTGCTAGAGCCATATTAAATGAGACTTTAGCTAGTTTTTTAATTCTACTCTCTTTACTATTCAAACCTCGATTTTTAGCTCTCATTTCTTTAAAATTTAGTTTTTCACTCTTTTATTATTTTTGATAGTTAATCTTGCTTCTCAATGTATTCTAAATTATCCATTATAGCCCTCAATTTTAGAGCTTCAGAGCCTCCAGAAATTTGAATATTTACTAATGAATCTTCTTTAGTCCCAGTGACATTAATTTCTAATAGGAGATCTTCAGTACGAATTTGTTTAGTCTGTCTTTGATTAAATGCTTCCTTAAGAGGTTGATCTAAATCTGAAAACTCAGCCGCTATATCTGCCCAGACATCTTTCCAGTAAGAAAATTTAATTAAGTAATCGGTAACAGTCTGTTTATAAAGCTCATGATTACACCATTCAATTAAATCTCCTCTATTTGGAAAATCTATTTTTTCTAAAAGATCATTTCTTATTTCTGCTAATTTATTTATATCCCCTTTCTTTGCCGCATCTTTTATCTCTTGAGCAAGAGGAGGGTAACTTTTATTATTAACTGAATTTATAAAGGGAATTAAATCAAATTTGACAATCAAATCGTTTTTCTCAAATTTTTTTAATTCTGTTAAGTCAGTTTCTTTAGAATTTCCCTCTCGAAATCGCTCAGTAATTTCATAACAAGTTTCGCGATTTTTAAACCGCTTTTGAATTAATTTCAACATGTTCTCGGAAAATGCATATCTATTTCCAAAATAAGGAGATTTGTCTAATTCTCGTTTTACATAAACTGCTCGATGTGAAATTACATAAGGAGCAATGGTATTTACAATATTAACATCAACCATCTTAATACCTAATAACCATGCCAAAGCTTTTGAGTATCTCAATAGATCTTTTGCCACTCGTACACTTAGGATTGTATCAATTTTATTACATATATTTTGAGCTGTATTAAAATGACACCCGGAACATAGACCTGTGCTTGGTTTTAAATCTTCAGTGTTACCCTTGTCAACTCTTGAGCATAAAGTAAATTCTCTTATTATCGCATGAATATAATTGTTTACTTCTGGGGAAAAAGATACTCTGTTAACATAGTACCAAATTTCCATTAATTCGTCAATAGTTAAAATCTTAGGAACTTGGATTAACTCATCAAATCCAGAATATTTTTCATCTTTTCCTGCTAAAATCAATTGTAAATCATGACTCGCAGGCATAGCGATTGGAACGGAAACACCAAATCTATCCAAGAAAGGTTGAGATAGTTCAAATGTCCCTATATCATTTGGATTTATTGTAGCAAATAGACAATATTTATTTATCGTTGTTATTGAATCGTAATATTTTACTGTACCCTCAGCAAGAAGAGATAAAAGTATATCTTGAGCATAAGGGGTAAGGCGATTTACCTCATCAATAATTTTCCAAAAGTTTGTTACAAAATACCTCCAAACCACTTCTTCCTCTCCATCTTTCATTAATTTTCCTAATTTTAATGTTCCAATGAGTTTTTCCTCCGTTAATTGGGGATGACCTCGGATAATCGAACTCTCAATTTCATTGAGCGAAACTGCCGTAAACATCCTTCCGAGAAGCTTTACTAATGTAGTTTTACCTCCTCCATGACCCCCAATTAGAAGCATAGCTGAATTGGGGACTATCGCATTCAATATGCATAACGTCAATATTTCTGGTAAAGATCTTGATTGAACTTTTTTACTACTTTCTGTAGCATATTTGATGTTTAATTCTTTATAATGTACAAAAAGCTGATTCGCTTGGATTAAATTTATGATTTTCCAAATCTTTTTTCTTAATGTATCTTCTTCTCCTAAATTTGTCGACATATCGACTATTCTCTTAAGATTTTCAATATTAAATAAGAAGCAGTTTGAATATATAATTTTTTTGGATTACAATTTAAGGATTTCATCCAATCCTTCGATAATATAATCTGGTTGGAATTCCCATTCATTTATTCTTTTTCGGTGTCTCAATGTATTTCGTTTTATCAGACAAGCAGAAATATTCGCCCTTTTTGCAGCTATGATATCAGACATAGAATCTCCAATCATTATAGCTCTATGAGTGTCTTGATCGTAATGCAGTTTCTTTAAAATTGATAAAATTCCATGAGGTGAAGGTTTTGCGAATTCCTCGTCGATTTTAAAACCCATACTAAAAAAATCTTGAAAAAAAGACGAAATATTAAACTTTTCTAAAATATACTCTACTACATAATCAGATGTATTGGAAACGATTGCAAGTTTTTTCCCATCTTTATGATTATAAATTTTATCTAATACGTTTTTTACATCATCGAATAATGCAATTTTATTTTGGGGTACTAGAATTCTTCTATGCTTAAAATCAACTTTATCATATTGTTTCCAAAATTTTTGAGGTTTAAGAACACCCCATTTACTCAATAGTTCAATGTATTTATCACCAGAACCCCAAAATTGACTTCTTTCATTTTTCTCAGGGATATTAGGAGCTTTCAATTTTTTTAATGTTTTTTGTAAGATTAGGTCCACATAAGATCTCATATCCCCAAGATTAAGTAAGGTTCCATCTAAATCGAAAATATAAATATCGAACTTCATAAGACAATCATATTAAATTCAAAAATACCCTATATGACCCAAATCTTTCTTGTTTTCATCCAGAGCATAAGCCATTCCCATTGATAAAGGTTCCTCACCAGCGTCTTTGGTGGATTTTGCTACTCTTTTCAATGTCACCAGTTTTAAAATAAAAATCCCATTGCATTTCTTACATTTAATATAAATTTCTTTTGTTTGCTTTTTTTCATCTTCATATTCTTCTTTCTTAATAGCCTCTAGCAGTTCTGGATTTTTGTTATCGCAATTATGTAAAAAACATTGGTCTAGTGAGATTTTCTCCATTCCACGTCTTGCAAGAGCGATATAAGCATAACTTGGTATTTCTCCCATTAAATCTTTAGAATCCGTCATAATTATTTTAAAAAAAGGTCTTAATTAATTCTTGTCATTATATTATATAGAATTTATGGAGAATAAATTTATTAAAATTGCATAAAAGCCACACTTCATTTTTTAAATGGTTAAGCTTAATTATGTGCTAAGTTTATAGTTATTTGAGTGGTCTTATGACTAAAAAAGAAGAGTTTTCTAAAGATACAATTGAACATCTCTCAAAACTAGCTTTATTAGATCTATCTGAGGAAGAAAAAGAAAACCTTTCTAAACAACTTGGAGATATCATAAACTACTTCAAGAAATTAGATGATTTAGATACAAGTAAAATTGAACCCACAACCCATCCAATTGAAGGATTAGTTAATATCTTTAGGGAAGACGAGCCTAGGGAATCTCTTTCAAATGAAGAAGCAACTAAAAATACCAAACATAAACAGGATGGCTATTTCAAAGCTCCTAGGATATTAAAAAAATAGACAGGATAGAATATTATTTCTTATATTCATCAGTTAACTTTCTTATGGCTCCAGCCATGTCTTTAAGTGCTTGCCTTCTTTCTGCGGGAGTCATATTATCAAAATCATCACCCATATCTGAACCAATTGTAGAAGCCATAACTTGGAATTTCTTATAAACTAATCCACCAATATAACGGTCATAATAAGACAATGCTTTCTCTAATTTGGGTTTAGTTTTAATCTCTTCCCAAAGTTCTAATGTTTCTAATGATTTTATTCCCAAATCTATTCGAAACCAACTAATTGGAAATAATAATTGCCTCTCAATTCCCATATCAATAATTTCAAGATTTTCCTCATCAATGTAGAGCTCTGGAATTACATCTTCCTTAAAAACGATATTATCACTCATAATATAAAGATTGGCAGCACCACGCGATGTACAAACGATCCCTGTAGCAAAACCCTTTGCCATTCTTAGACTATCTGCGTAATCTTCTAGTTTCGAACCAGTTAAATGAAGATTTACTTTTTTAGTTCCCTGAAATTCCACCTTAATTTTCTTACTACCTTTCGCATCTGATAATATTTTAGGAAAAAGCTCTTTATCTCGAGTTTTCTTATGGGCGTCAAGTAATTTGTTTATGATCTGATAATCTAGTTTTAATCCCGGAATTATAGTATTTTGATTAAGAAAAGCATCTACTTCAAAATCAACAATCCCATAGAAGAGTCTCTGGCCGTTCATAATATTGTAAATGCTATTTACGATTGTTTTAACTAATTCTTCGGGATTTTCACGAACAGAATCATATTCCTTTGTTTCAAATGTATCTATCTGATCTTCTAGACCCTCTTCTTGATAAAACGCACCCCAACTTAATTCACTAAAAATAGTACCTTCAGAATAGAGATTGTGAAATTGGTCTATGCTTACAATGCTCTTAGAGCCACCAAGTTCAACTCCCAACTTAGATCCAGAGGCTAATATCGCAGATGGTGCGTTGTAAAATTCAATCGGCAATTATCAACACTTAGTCAATTGAGTCTTAATTTATTCACATATCATTATTAAAATATCTTTCAAATGATCATAGAAAGAATTTATATAAATAATTAGTGGAAACAATATTCAGAATCTATAAAGAAAATTTTAATCTTCAGAAAATGGCTTGTCCGATTTTATTGTTTAATTAGAGTTAAGATTGCTTTTGTCGGAATTCAGCATATCTGGTCAGCATTGACAAGCATTTTGTAGGTTGATCCCAGAGTGAAAAAGTAGGCATATTAGATAAGATAAATTTTTGCATCCAAGGAGATCTATAAGGAATGGGACCCGCATAAAACACAGGAATGTGATATTTCTTCATAAGTCTTTTTATTGGTTTTATAACAGCAATGTCTATTACATCTTTTATGCTTTTCATTTGTTCATCTACTTCCCCACCTGAACTTTCAACAACTTCCATAACCTCATCAAAATCATAAATACCAAACACTATAATACTGTCTACCTCCCCGGATTTCATTAATATTTTTGGGAACTTAATCAACATGTTTAAAAAACTTTCATGAAAGGTTACATCAATTGGATTAGTAGCACTGGCAGTTTTGGGTAATTCATCAGAGAATTCATTTTGTAACTGTTTGGAAAGCTCAGGAACCTCTAATCCATACAACTCTGCTGTTTTTGTCATCATCGCACCCGGCCCTCCTGAGTCAGTTATAATACCAACACGTTTTCCCTTAGGGAAAATTTTATAATTTTGTGCTTGAGATAATGTTCTAAGGTAAAATAAGAAATCTGACACAGAATTAGTTGAAATTATACCTGTTTCCTTAAACACCGCTTTATATATCTTTTCATCACCACTAATCGAACCCGTATGAGACATAATAGATCTTGCTGCTGCATTTGTTCCTCCTGCATAAATAGCAACTATCGGTTTAATTGGAGATATTTCTTTAGCTAATTCTATAAACTCTTTACCTCGTTTAATTTCTTCTATATAAAGCCCTATAACTTCTGTTTGAGGATCATCCTTGAAATATTCTAATAAATCTACTATATCAATATTTCTTTCATTGCCAACTGATATAGATTTGCTAATATTTATGCCTAGCTCATTGGTATACCACGCTGTTTGGGCAGCAATAGTACCTGATTGACTTACAATTGAAATATTCCCTCTTTTGTGGGGAAGATATATCCAAAAGGTATTAAGATATGAATTATTTTTTTCAGGATATCCATACCACGCATTGAATACTCCTAAGCAGTTTGGACCAATAAATCTCATATTATATTTCTCCGCAATCCTATCAATTTGATTCGATAGCTCAATTCCATCAGAGCCGACTTCTCTAAATCCCCCAGAAGTAATGATTAGATTTTTTATACCTTTCTGACCGCATTCCTCCATTACTTCGGGAACTACTCTTGTAGGTAATATTATGAACGCTAAATCTGGGGTTATAGGGAGTTCAAGTACTGATTTATAAGCTTTGAATCCTTGAACACGTTCTAATCTTGGATGAATTGGATAAATTTCCTCAAATCCACCCCCTGTAATAATGTTACGGAGTTGCATTGAACCCATGGTACCCAATAGATTGTTATTGGCTCCAAAAACACAAATCTTTTTAGGATTTAAAATCTGCTCAATATAATTCTCAGTCATGCCATATACAAAACCTAATTTCTAAGGAAGAAAATTAAAAAAGAAATAAGAAATTTTCTATTGATGGAGATCTAAGGCTAAACATTCTTTATTAACTTAATTTCAGCAGAAAAACCAGGAATCATCCCCTCATACTCGACGAATCCTTTTTCTTTTAGTTTTTTTAAAATTAATCTCACTCCTTCAAATTCATCTTGACAAAGAGTTTGTAAATTCTTATAATTTAGTTTTCCTCCATTTTCTTGGAGTTTTTCAATTATAAATTTTTCCTCATGAGATAATTCTGACATGATAATCCTCTTTCATAACAACTAATTTTTTTTTTTATATCTTTCCTGAAGAACCGAAGCCATTTAGTCCTCTTTCTGATTCAGGTAAATTTTCAGTTTCAGAAAATTCATAATCATGAAGTTTTCCTAAAATAATCTGACATATTCGTTCACCTTTTTTCAGAGTAACCTCTTTATTTGAAAGGTTTACTACAACAGCCATCCATTCATTACGATAACCCGAATCAATAGTCCCGGGTGAATTTACGATGGATAATCCCTCCCATAATGCCAAACCGCTTCTAGGAACAATTTTAAAGTAATAGCCTTCAGGAATAGCAGTAGAAAACCCAAGAGGGCAACCTATTCTCTCTAGGGGTTTTAATACATAGGAATCTATTTCAATTTCTTCTAATTCTCTTTTATCTCCCTCTACAATTATTTTTTTGAAACCAGCTATTTTCACATCTGCTCCCGCATCACCAGGTTTAGAAAGTTTTGGAATTTCTGAATTTACCTTTAATAACTTAATGGGTATTACTAATTTTTCCTTATTTTTACTCATTATTTATCAAATTTAATTAGTTCAAATGTTAAAAAAGCGTTCTTATTAAACAATAATTAAGATTGAAGAGAAAAAAAATCTTATACAATCAATCATTTACATACAAAATATATTTTCCTATTGGTGGAATTTATGATTATAATTGACAGATTTGACCCAAGAAGTGATAAACCAGCAATCAAGGAGATATTTGAAAATTTCATTGAAAACAAATCTTATTTTTTTTCTCACTGGCAAAGGTTTGAAGAAGAATTAGATCGCAGAGCTCTTGACCTTCAATATAGAAATTCAATGGTAGTGGCTAAAGAAGAAGGAAAAATATTGGGCTTCGGTACATACACCTTATTTAGAGACTACTTAGGAAATGATAGAGTACTAATCCATCAGGTTTTAACAAAAAAGGAAGATTCTTTTAAAAAAGGAATTGAAGAAAAAATTATTCGAGAAATTCAATTATATGTAAAAAGAACCCTGAAAATTGATAAAGTGTTTTATATTTGCCCTGATTCAGATAGTGCCTTAAGGAATCTTTTCTTGAAACTCGGAATAAATAAATCGAAACACATATGGTATGAACATGAAATTTAACTAACTCCTTGCTTATCTCTCTTCTTAAGTATAGTATATTTTGAAAAAAAATGAATGCGATAAATAAGATCGAAGAAATTATTGCAAAAGCTATAGAATTAAAACGTCAAGAAAGGTTTGAAGAAGCTTTAGATCTCGTAGAAGAACTATATCTAAATAATCCTAATTCTCAGGAAGCAAAGGAAATCCTTATTAACATTTTACTTGACTATGGGGGTTACCTTAACGATGAATTCACTTTAGGATACGAAAAAGCAAGAGATATGTTTAAAAGAATTATAGAAATCGACCCAAAAAATTATCGTGCTTATTATAACTTAGGGATTGCTAATGCTAATCTTTCTCAAATCGAAAAGGCCAAAGAATGCTATGAAAAAGCAATCAAGATTAAACCTGACTATAAACACTGTCTATATAATATAGGATTGATTTATGAGAATGAGGGAAATTTACAGGAAGCATTGAAGTATTATGAAAAAGCATTGGAAATCGATCCAAAGTTTCCTTATGCTTTTACTGCAAGAGCTCAGATCTTAAAAAATATAGATAATTTGAAAAAGAGTAAGGTAATAGATCAACGTGAAGGAATTGAAAAATTAAAATCCCTGCTCGAAGTCTCTAAAAAAATTAAGATTGACATGATCCAATCATTATTAAATGTTGAGAAAGAAAAACTTTTAGAAATTTTGATTGAATGGTGCAAAAAATATCAGTTTGAGATTGACGGAGATTTCTTAACCTTAAATAAAGAGACTTTACCAGAATTACTCAAATCTCTGAATTGATATAGTTTTTGAATTCATTCGAAATTAATATATATCTATATTTAGAAAAAGAATACTTACTTCGATAATTTGTGATGAATTACATAGCAAATTATTATAACTACTAAAGCAATAATGCCCCCTATAATATATCTTAAGACGACAGGGTCACTCAGTGCATCTAGAATCTCGTCTAATTGAAACATCCAAACCAAATCCTAAAAGTGTTAAAATCTAAATAGTCCTCGTTATATTTAAAATTTAACAATTGTCTTAATAAGAGTACTTAATTAATACTTAATAATTTAGAAGAAAAAGGAAAAAAAATAGAAAATTTTTTTATATAATTATCTTTCTAATTGAAAGTTAATCTGCACTCTAACTCTATAAATCAATTTATCAACGTCTTCTTTAACTTTTACGTCAGATTCAATAATCTGAATGTTTCTAATACCACGCAAAGTCTTTTTGGCTTCCTCATAACAACTTTTTACAGCATCGGCCCAATTTTTATCCGAGGTTCCAACTAGTTGAATACTTTTATAAACTGGCATTTTGATTTCACTTTTTTTTTGTAAGTTAATTTGTTATAGACTAATATTTAAATATTACTCAGAATCCAATAAATCTACTATTTCAAATTATAGAATGTATGAGAGAAAAGATAAAATAAAAAAAATTAGAAAAAAGTTTTAAAAAATTGTAAATAAAAATTGATAGTTTAGGCATCAAGATTTTCAAGGAGAGTGGCAATACCTTGGCCACCACCGACACAAGCATTTGCGATGCCATATTTAGCTTTTTTATCCTTCAAGATCCGAGCAAGTGTACCAGGAAGTCTTATCATCGTAGCACCTAACGGATGTCCAATAGCGGTAGCACCTCCCATAACATTTACTTTTTCTTCAGGAATATTAAAAGCCTTCATACAGTTTAAAGCTACAATACAAAATGCTTCGTTAATTTCCCAATAATCAATATCATCAGCAGTTAAACCAGCATATTTTAAAGCCATTTCAGATGCAGGTACAGGACCTCTTCCCATAACGGTCGGGTCTACTCCTGCAAAGCCGATAGAAACAACCCTTGCCATCGGTTCAAGACCCCTCTTCTTTGCTTCTTCTGCTTCCATTAATACACAAGCAGTAGCCCCAGCATTTAAAGGTGAAGAATTTCCTGCAGTGATAACACCTTCTAAAGTGCCTTCTCGCTCCTGATAACCCTCTTTTCCTCCATTCTTCTCTAGATAAAATGGTCTTGATAATCTGCGTAACCCCGATACACCCTCTAAAGTAGATTTTCTTGCAGCCATATCTCTATCAATCCTCATCTTTTCTTCAACATTTCCTTCAACATGGCCTTCAATTGGAATAATTTCACCCTTAAACCACCCAGCTTCTGTGCTTTCAACAGTTAAATTATGAGCTCGCACTCCAAATTTGTCTAAATCCTCTTTTGTAAAATTTGGCATTTCTTCTTCATAAAGTTTTTGAGCAGTTTGAAGCATTTGACTTGTTGTCATAAAATCATATTGTGGTCTATACCAATCGCTTTTCTTGTTAATCATATTCATATTTGGGGTGATTTTATCATTTTGCATTGGGACTCTGGTCATATGCTCTACACCTGTGGATAAAACACATTTGCTAAATCCTGTCATAATTTCCATTATTCCAACATGCATCCCTGCACCCGCAGAACCACACTGTTTATCAACAAACATAGCTGAAGTTCTAAAGGGAAAATTCGCAAGAAAAGCAGGAATTCTTCCACCATATGCCCAGTTCTCTCCGACTCCCATAGCAGAACCGACAGTTAATTCATCAATATCTTCTTTTGTGATACCTTTATCTGAGAGTTTACCATCGAAGAACTTCATTAATAAAGAGGCAAGAAGCGCATCTCCCCTTATTTCCCCAAATACGTCCCTTTCAGGTTGTTGGGGTCTCGAACGGGAGAATGCGGTTCGAGCATAATCAATTAACCATACTTCTTTTAATTCCATTATATTTACTCTTTTTTTTGAATATTGTTGTTTATTAATTAAAAAATTCTATGTTAGGAAGTTAAAAAAACATATTAAACTTTATGTTGGTGCTTATCTTATGGTATTCATTTAGAAAAAATATAGGATTATTAGCAGTATTTTTATTTATAAAATTTTTAGATACAATATGTCTAGTGCAAATTTAAGTAAGAGTGATGTTCCTTTAGTATCTATTATTGCGGGTAGTACTTCAGATAAAGAAGTATATGAGAAAGCAGAAAAAATACTTAAAGATAGTAATATACAGTACGAGCTTCAAATAATCTCAGCTCATAGAAATCCTGATAAATTAGATCAATATTTAAAAACATGCAAATCCTTAGTTTATATTGCTGTCGCAGGACTTTCTGCAGCTTTACCCGGTGTAATTGCTTCAAAAACCACAAAACCAGTAATTGGAGTCCCTGTTAGTGCTAAGTTAAATGGATTAGACGCATTATTATCTATAGTACAAATGCCCCCTGGAGTTCCTGTGGCATGTGTAGGAATTGATGGAGGTGATAATGCAGCTCATCTTGCTATTAGAATCCTTAATTTAATCAGAAAATAGAAAAATTGATGTAAAATATGCCAGAAGATTTGATTGAAATTGGAAAAAAAAACGCTTCAATAAGAGCTGTAGATGAAAATATAAAGAAGAATATGATTGTAGGGATTGGGAGTGGGTCAACAGTAGTGTATGCGGTCCAAAGGTTAGGAGAAATAAATAAAGAAAAATCTTTAAATTTAAAATGCATATCTAGTTCATTTCAAGCTCATCAATTAATAATAGAAAATGAATTAGAACTAGTTACATTAGAACAATATCCTGAAATTGATATGGTTATTGATGGAGCGGATGAAATTGACAAAAATCTTGATTTAATAAAAGGTGGGGGTGGTTGCTTGGTTCAAGAAAAAATAATTGCCTCCAATTCAAAAGAATTAATAATAATTGCCGACTTTAGAAAAAATTCAGAAATCTTGGGAACGAATTGGAAAAAAGGTATACCACTAGAAGTTATCCCCATGGCATATTTGCCCATTATGAAAAAACTGCAGCAATTAGGGGGAAAACCGGTGTTAAGAATGGCAAAATCAAAAAGTGGACCTCTTATAACAGATAATGGAAATTTTATTATTGATGTAGACTTTGGCAGGGTTGAGAATCCAGGAGAATTAAATACAAAATTATTGGGTATTCCTGGAATTGTTGATACTGGATTATTTATCAATATGGCTTCTAAAGCATATATTGGTTTAGAAGATGGAAGTGTAATATATTTAACTAGAAAAAAATAGGATTTAAATTATTTTAAAAGATTTTATTCTTCTTGTTGGTTAAAAGCAAGAGATTCTCCGCAATGTGGACAGAACTTCTTAGGGGTTACAATACCTCCTCCACAGAAAGGACAATACATTGAAGGACTTATTTTGGTTCCTGATGCTGGTGTAATATATTGATCTTTTTGGCTCTCATATGAAGGTTGATAATAGTAATCTTGGATAGGACGTTTTACCTTTTTTAATCGTGTAAAATAAAGTAATAGGCTAGCTAATGCTATAATGGCAATGACCCCTAATATTATAAATATGAATATTGAATAATCAACAGGTCTTCCAGAGATCACCATAATAATAATGAAATCATCATATTCTCCTTCACTATCATAAGCAGTAATGTATAAAACACCTAAATATCCTTCATTAGTTGAAAAGTCAAAATTAGCGGCAGTTGAAACTGATTTAGTTCCTGTAATAGAATAATAAATCAATGAATCTGGAATTACAAAACTTCCTTGGTGGGTATCGGATACAGGTTCATATAATAATTCACCGACTATAAATGAAGCTGGAAAAATAAGAATGATATAATTATCATCAGTCACAGAAGCCATTATTAAATTAATGAAAATCCTCATATCGGAATTATCATCCTCATAAGAAACAGAATCTCTTAAATCTATATCAAAATCAAATGTACTTCCTTGGGAAGCACTATATACTAAAGTCCCATCATCTGTTTCTACATCGTCGAATAGAACTTCAGTACTACCATCAATTCGAAAAGTTGAAGCTGTTTTTATTATTTCTGGAGGATTGTTAACAATCTGAAATGCGATTCTTGGTGATTTTGGATTAGTAAAATTGTCACTCAATGGTTCGATATAAAATACAGCATAACCAGAAGGATCATTTATTCCAGGATCGAATATATGTCTATAATTATTTCCACCAATACTACTAAATGTCAAAGATTTATTAACCGATTTTTTTAAATTATTGAATGAAGATGAATAAATCGATAAGAATCCATAGAAATCTCCATATGAAGATTTATCAAGCTCAGCATTTAAGATAGTAGATTCACTTATAGCTCTTTTAATTTCTGAATCACTAGAAGTTAAACTGCTTATAACAGGCAATTTTGAGCTGTCAAAGTAAAGGATTTTGGAGGATTTACTATAAATAGTTGATCCTATAGTAAGGTTAACAATAACGGAATAAGGTGCATAACTTGGTGCGGGAAAGTTGAAAGTATCATTAAGATATATACCACTGCTAGTATGAGTCATATTTAATTCAATTAGTTTCGCATAAGAACCGTTCTTTATGGTGACCTCTAATGCATCATAGTCACTACCAGTGATAGGTGATTCTAAAGTTTGGTTTTTTAGGTATATTGAGATATCAACCTGAGGATTTGATGTGAATTCAGATTTTACGTTAATATCAATTGAAACATCATCATAAGGTAATAGGTAATCTAGGATATTTCCTAACAATATATTATGGTCTTGTGAGTAAGTTGTCAATTTATACTCGGTGGAAATCCAATGTAGGTCTCCAAAAGCAAGAAATTGACCCTTTCCAAATGAAGATCCATTATAAATCGCTGCGATTGTTTTTCCGTCAATACTGGCAATAGATTCTCCATTACTTGAAACTGTAAAGCTACTCCCATATGACCAATAAAATCGATTGACACCATTAAAAATTGCTAGATTACTAAAATCTTGTACACTTTGAGAACTTATGGTAGTACTTATTCCATACCAATTATCATTCATTATATTTTCTTCATTAATTTGAATCCCTATTCCTAATGAAGAGAATAAATCATTTACATTTTCAATTGCCATATCTTGATAGCGAGTTCCCAAGAATAGGATATTTCCTCCAGTCTCAAAATAATTTCTTATGTTTGAAATTTCAGAAGGACTAAACGGTAGGATTGGTGCTTGGAGAACTATTAGATCATATTGTGCCAACTTCGTTTCTGTCAATATAGAATTATCTGTGTCTCTATCATAATCTGGGGTCCAATATTCCATTTTATAGTCAATTGAGATATTCAGATCATATAAATCACTCATTACTTCATAGAATCCCATTTGATTGAAAGAGAATTCTGGAAACCAATCATTTAATCCATGATAAGATTCCATCAGGATACTATATTCTGGTAATTCAATATCTAAAAAGATATCAATGACATCGTAAATTTCCCCTCCTGATGTTAAGTTTAACTGAATATCTCGAACTCCTTGATTGGCATCTTTATTAATTTCAATATCCAATTCTATAAAATCTATTCCAGAATTTGGAAAATTTATAGTATACTTATCTAAGTTAATTGAAACACCTTGAATATCATTTGGAACTTCTACATCGTAAGTATTGTTTTGACCAGAAATTACTGTTAAATTGAATTTCTGATGATCTCCAGGAAATCTTAGTAAGTCAAAGGGTTCTACTGGTAAATCATCAGGAAACACTTTGGCAGTATCATTATAGTCTGGAGAAATAGTATTTAAATAGTCGAGGGAGGCAGATATATTTATTAATCCTGCTCCAGACTTAATTAAGTCTTCATCTTCCTCATTCAAAAGTTTTCTTGATCCTTCTAACAGTGCAATTCTAGCAGTTTCGGGAGTTAAATTAGGGTAGGCGTCTTTTAATATCGCCAAAGCACCAGATACCATAGGAGCAGACATACTTGTGCCACTCAAAGGTATATAATCAGCATCACCAGCAAAATTAAAATAATTCCCAATATAACGTTCTTCTTTCGAAATGATTGAATCCGCTGCGTCTGTTGAGATGATGTTAACTCCAGGAGCTACAACGTCAGGATATCCTAGATATCCAAAAGTAGGCCCCCAACTACTGAATGATGCAAGTTCATTATCACTATCAGTCGCACCTACGGAAATTACATCTATTCCAGAAGCCGGTGTTGAGCCTGTAAAATATTCTGGACCGTCGTTTCCAGCTGACGCTACAAAAATAACACCATAAGTATCTTGAGCATTAGATATTGCTTGTGTTAGTAAATCAGATATGTATGGATAACCACCACCAAAACTCATAGACACAATATCAGCACCGGCACCTCCTAGACCATTTGGCTTAGAACTCCAATCAATTGCAGCAATTATATCTCCCTCTTCTAAACCGCTTGCATTTCCTGCCCTAGCATTGATTAAAGAAACCCCAGGAGCAACACCTCTATACTTTCCATCAGAACCAGTCCCATCGCCACCTATAATACCCGCAACATGGGTACCATGCCCCACATCATCATTATAATTTAATGATGATTCATCCGTAACAAAATTTTGATTGTCTACAATGTTAAGTGCTGGATGATCATAAATTCCTGTATCAATTACAGCAACTTTTACTCCAGATCCATCATAGACTAAATTATCCGCTCCAATAGCTGACAACCACCAATTAGGGAAGATATCCTGATTTAGAGCACTTATTTGAAGATTATTATCTATAATATAAGGGCTTTCATACGTCTCTGATTTATAAATTCTTTTTATTTCTTCAATTTCTGTCAAATCACTTTCTTTTGATAATAATTCAAGAGGATTTACTTTAATATATGTCCCAGATAGAATATCATAGTGTTTAATTATTGTAAACTCTTCAAATAACGAGTTTATAATCAACTCTCTACGTAATGGATCAAGATGTTCTTCAAAAAGAATAATAACTTTACTGTCTTTCATACTAATTTCTGTGTTTGCTGATATAGAAATTAGATCTTGTTTAAGACTATCATCAAAAATTGATAACTCAGTATTTAAGGATGAACTCGAAGAAATTTCACTTGATTTTAAATTATTGGGAAAACTAAATTTCAATTCATCAACATTGGGTATAACATTTTGACTTGGGATATTCTCATATTTATCTTCGGCACCCAAACTAAGTAAAATGGGAACTTGAATGGCAAACACAGCGAATATAAAAATTAGTAAAAAAGCTTGATTTCTATTTTTACTCATAAACAACACAAAAAAGAACAGTTATTTAATCTTTCTTTTAATAACCTAAAAAAGTATTCTGTTAAAAACGTTAAGATTCTACATTTCTAGAATAATTATTTAGAAATTATAAAAAACTTTAAATTTAGATTTTGAAACTTGAGAATGGTTCCATCCTGTCTTCCCTTAATTGTAAAGTTATTGCATCTTCAGGGCACGTTCTATGACATAAACCACACCCAAGACACTTATTCCTATCAACTACAGCAAAGTTTTCTTCTATAGATATTGCATCAACAGGACATCTATCGACGCAAGCATTACAAGCAATGCATAGATCTTCATCAATAATTGATTCGAATATAGCATTCATGAACTTATGTTTATCAAAGCCGAATTGGGTTATGCCTCTCATTAATCCACAACAGCAAGGGCAACAATTACAAATGTTAGATAAATGCGTTTTATTAGCTCCTGCGTGTACTAATCCGGCCTCATCAGCTTCATCGATAATTCTTATTGCTTCATCAGCAGTAATTTTTCGTCCTATCCCATTTTCAATATAATACTCAGCAGCAGCACCAAAGCTTAAGCAATTTTCCATTGGATGTTCTTTATTATGGTTACTTCTAATGAGTTTAGATTCTTTTCTGCAGATACACTCTGCAACAGAGATTACTCTAGCATCCTTTATACTTTGTTTGAGTTTTTGATAAGGCACAAGTACTGTATCAGGTTCTATTGTTTCTTCGATCGGGATGACCTTAAAGCCCGGTATATTAAATTTGCCTAGTTCATGAATATATTTTGTATCAAAATATTCTCTATATAATTTGGCAAGATCTTCATCAATATTCTGTACTGAATATTCATATAATCCTATCATAAAAGGTGCTAAATTATAGAGGGTTGTGTCTCCTCGTCTGATTCGGAAAAGTAATCCTTTTTTAGACAAGGATTCCAATTCCTTCTCGACTATATTCTTATCTAAGCCAGTTCGTATAGCTATTTCGTCTGCTGTCTCCTGTTCTCGAGAAGGTTTCAATTTTAAAACAGTCTCTGCATCTTCTTTTGAAAACAGTCTTTTTAATATTTTTACTTCAACACCAGATGAAGTTTCAGGAAATCCCCTTGAGTTTTTATCTATATAATCTCTTAACCTAACAAAATATTCTTCAGACATTATTTTAACCTTGATGATATGGTGTATTTTAAATTATAAGGGAATTCGTATTTGTCTTTTTATTCCTTTAATTTCTATTTGAATAAATTAAAATAATGTAGACTTCATATTGCTTCACTTCAAAATCGTTCTTTAAATCATCGCCGCGCCACCTTAATTCTTTTATACCCTTTTCCTTCAATAACACACCGACCGTTTACAATTCATATATCACCAAAATATTTTTCTTTCTTTTTAAATGTAGAGAATTTGTAATCTGCAATAATTCTTTAATATCAAATCCTAATATAACTAATAGTTTTTATGCAATTTCTCTTTCTATTAAAAAAAATAATCTGAAATCTTTCTATTCTAAAGTGGATAAATCAAATGAAAATCATAGATATTGTAGGTAGCTGAATCAAAGCGACCATGTAAACATTATTTTAGTTTGCCCTTGCCCCTTCCATGATTTTTGTAGAAAATTAAAATCAGGTTTTTTATCAATACACATCTCAATAAATCCCTGTATATACCCTACTGCTACATGATAAAAATTTTCCCAATTAGCATCGAAATCTCTATAAGAAAAAATTATCTTATTATCTGAAATTAATTCTGGAATAACTTCACTGAAATTGAAAATCATTCGGTGAAAACGTATATATCTTTCAGTAGCTTGTTGAAGATCTCCCTTAATCACAGAAAATTGATAGACAGTTGACATTAATCGATTTGATTCAATTTGACCCCACTGTCTTATTATGTTTGGATCGTTTCTGGCTTCGACAAAACATAAAGCATTAAAAAGCTCCTTATACACTTCATAAGGATACCATGAGGAACTTAGAATCCTTTGGTTTAGAAATTCTTTTGTATTATCTGTAAGAATTCTATCAAATTCATCTCTTTTATTTTTATTAGCTTTGATTGATTTTACAGCCATTGTTAAAATAGTACCTTTTACTTGCTTCAAATTGAACCCCTTAATTTATGGTAAAAAAAGCTTTTAGAACAATATATTCAAAATTATAATCAAATCCTGATTATATAAATTTATTGATAACTAATGTACGAGATAAGATAATTTAAATCTGAAATGAAATGAAAAATGTTTCTTAGGCAAAATAAAAAAAATCAAATATAGAAACATGATTATATATCAAAATTGTAATATAATTAGACTCAACTTTTAATTCAAGGTGTAAAAATAAAATGAAAATTATAGGCATTGTAGGAAGCCCTAGAGTAGAAGGGAATACCCAAAAATTAGTAGAGATAATGCTAGCAAGTGGCGCGGACAAGGGCGCAGAGACTAAGATATTTAATTTAAATGAAATGGATATAAAGGGATGTCAAAGTTGTTATCATTGTAAAACTACTGATGAAGATTGTGCATTAAATGATGATATGAATAAATTATTTGAAGAAATTAAACAATCAGATGCAGTCATAATTGGGTCTCCCATATATTTTGGGCAAATGTCAGCTCAATTAAAAATATTTGTTGATCGTCATTTTGCCCAAATAAGTGCAGGTTTTAAAAGCAAAATTGGAAAAAAGGATACAATATTAGTTTTTACTCATGGTAACCCTAATATCGAACTATTTAAAAAGTATATTGATAACACTTCAAGATTATTTGGCCTTTTAGGATATAATGTTAAAGAATTAATAATTGCGCCTGGTGTTCGTAGGATTGGAGCAATTAATCAAGAAGAGAAATTGGTGCAAAAAGCAAAAGAAATTGGAGAACATTTAGTATAATGTCAAATAAGTGATTTTTAATTAAGGAATGTATTAGAAATCACATGTTCTAGGGAATGATTATCTTTTAAGGTGATTGCTTGATGAGTTCCTATGGAAATCTTTAAATGCCCGCCAAATAGAAATCTCATTCTCCATTTTTTCGGTAAATTGAATTAATTTTTGCAGAGCAAGATAGGATTGTCCTTTAAATAGATAACATATAGAAAATACTCTAACGATACTCTAACTATTTTGAGTAGTTCGTATACGTTTTTTCAAATTAATTTTTTCGAGGATATAATGACTTACTAGATAACAAAATACGACAGTTAAAGGAAAAACAATGGCTAGTTTTATAATGGGATAAAGGTCTAAGGATGCAAATCCAAGGGATACAACTACAAGGATAAGTGGATGAAGAAGGTACATATGATATGCGCTAATGGATAAGTTTCGTAATATAGGTCCCTGCTTGTTGAATTTTGCGTAAAAAAACTTGATCAAGACAAAAATAACTCCCATAGAAATTACATTGTCTACAAGGGCGAAAAGAAAAGCATGTAAATTAGCTCCTCCTGTAAAATCTATAAAATCTACATCTTTTGTTATGGCTATAAAAAAATCGATATAAATTACTACAAGTGAAATGATTATTGTGATTAACCAGATTTTAACATGTTCTTTAGTCATCTTTTCGAACCAAAGATACCTAATACAGATAACGCCAATACTGAACATCGCTAGATACTGAATGATTTGACCCCATGGTATTTCCAGAGGGCGTACATCTATAGGAAAAACTATACGTACTAAAAAAGTAAGGCATCCTAAACCAATAGCTAAAAGAAGTAAATAAGAATATCGTGGGATGGAAAATTTCTTCAGAATTTTTCGTTGTATTGAGTCTAACTTGGTTATTTGTCGCCAAAAAGTGTAAACCGCAGTAAAGATTAGTAAAACCCTGAGAAACCACATAGGCCCCCCAAATGATATAAAGTTAATGAAATTTTCCCAAGATAAAAATCTGCTGAAATAATAATTTAGAAAAGTCCCTGTTAACATTGGGTCGGTACTCCATGGAGAAATTCCTAATTTAGATAGGATAAAAATCATTAAAGGATTAATTACTAAAATATATAAAAAGAGAGGAATACCGAGACGAATAAGTCTTTCTTTCCAGAAATTACGAACACCTTTTCGATCATAACTTTTTGGAGTAAAATAACCCCCTAATAAAAAGAATAATCCTAATAGTGAAGTTTGAAACACACCTCCAATTGAAGCTACAAGCAGAAAGAAAATTTCACTGAAAGGATCAACTGGATTAGATTCCTTATAGTACCACCAGCCTACCTCAAAATAAGTGACCATCGTATGCCAAAAAATCACTATTATAGTAAAAAGAACTTTTATATTATCAAGGAAAAGGTACCTTATTCTCTTAGATTCTGTATTCATGAGAAGGCTTCACTTTAAATGATTCTTATTTTATCATTCAGGAATATAAATATGATCTTTTTTTAGGTTTAGGACTATTATTCCTTTAGAGAAAATGATTTCTCTAAAAATTAGGATAATTCATTAATTTATATGATTGTATAATGAAAATTGTATACCAATAGAAATATTCCAACCTTTTTATTTCAATTTCAAATCCTTTTTTCCTTCTTATCCTTTTACGAGATTGTTTTAAATGAAAATTATTTACATTTTAAAAATTATAATAAAGGTTTTTAACCAATCCAATCTTCTTTTTTCAAAGATGTAAAAATTCAGAGGTAAGTTAAAATCACAATTATTTTCAATTTCTTCTTTAATTCACCTGAATATTTATTACTTAACTTCTTATTTGGCTTACATCATATTCTTTCAAATGTATTTATTTATTTTTCCAGTGAGAAAAATAAAAGAGAATTTCATTACTTTTCATATTTGAAAATAACTAGTATCTTCAACATCATTCTAGTAGTTTTATTGCTTATTCTTCCCCAAATTTCATTAATTGGCCCTGCACCTCAAATAGAAGAGCAAATCTATACAGGTTATAATATTTTTTACAGTTTGATATTTTTTATACCTCGAATTTTCACATTTGGGATAATTTTTATCATAATCGGATTAAAATATAAAGAGCAAATTGGTCCTTTTCTAATGTACTCTGGGATTTTTTGGACTATATTCTCTACTTGGGCCGCAATCTGTCTCTATATTCCTGAATCATTTTTCCCTTCTCTACCCCAACTTTTATACACTACGGGATCAATTGCGGAGTTTGAAATTTATATTTCGATTCAGAATGCATTGGGAGTTGGCTCTATTGCTAATATTCTAGCGTACATTTTCTTTATGATTCACAGCTACATCAACCATGATAGAGATTTAAAAATCGCAGGATTCATATATATAATTGGACGATCTTTGATGGGGCTAGGATTGATCCCCTATTATCTTAGTCGATTGTAAATTTTGATAAATGAAGTTTGATAATCTCTTTTTTTCTTTTTACCCTTTTTGCTCTAAGAGTTTACTATTTTAATCAATATATTAAATTTGAAGTTCTCCAATATACAAAGATAATTTATATAGAAATTTCAAAGGAATTTTCGTTGAGTTCAGACTCTGAATTTATTGTTCAGAAAAGAATAACCTTACTGCGATAGATATTTAAGCATCCTTATGATCTTCTTTAATTAGATAATGAAAAAGACAAATCTGAAAAGAAAAAAATTCATTTCATTTCACAACTTTAGATTATTTCTTTGGATAGTTTTAATATTAAATATTTTACTTGCAGGTTCTCAATTCTGGGAGCAATACTCACTAAATGTGGATCTAACGAAAAATAGCAAATACCCTTTAACTTCTTCAACTTCATTTAACTACGATTTAGTTTGGGAAAGAATTTGGCCAATGAATAAGGAGATCCAAGGTGCGAAAGAAATAGCGATTGATTCAAATGATAATATTTATCAAGTTGGATATTGGATGATAGAGCAATATACACCTCATGGCTACCAGACTGAGGCTCTATTGATTAAATCGAATAACTTAGGCGAGGTAATATGGAGTATAACATGGGGATATAATGAATCGGAGTATGGAAGAGATGTAGCCGTAGATTCTAATGATAACGTTTATGTATGTGGAGAAACTTCAAATTCTCAAACCGGGTATCGTGATATGTTTATAGTTAAATTTGATAGCTTAGGAAATGAATTAT
>JBHLNR010000214.1:0-5639 GCA_048941385.1 Promethearchaeota archaeon | reverse complement strand
AAAATTTATTATCCAATTGCAATCAATGGCTTCAAGTATGATTATTCAATAAGTTTTTCAACCCATTTCTTGATGGTTATCATACTTACATTTTGTTCATCTGCGATTTCTTGAACGCTTTTCTCCAAATTATAATGTTGGTGTCTTAACCATCCTAAATTCATATAATCTTGTTTTTCTATTTTCTTTGTAGGTTCTCTAAAAACTTTCAAACATTCTGGACATTGAAAGATTAACTTCTCTTTATCTTTTTCTAATCGTTCCATAGATATACAACAGTTTGGACAGCTTCTTGAGGACACATCTATTATTTTGATTATATATTTCTTAACTACTATTAATAATAATGATAAAAGTCCCCAATAAAAACCGGGTAATATTTGACTACTTCTTTGAAATTCCTCAAAGTAATAAAATTCTTCTTCTACCCCATATCCCAATCGCGGTATAATAAAACAGCCAAACAGACCTAAAACCGTTAAGCCTAGACTATAAATATAATATGGATAAAGATCCACATCTTTATATAATATGAGTTGCATAAATATTCCTACTAGAAAGAAAGTAGAAAAGATAAAATTTACAGTTGGAGCTAATATACCCTTGTGAGGATAAGAATATATTCCATAATTCCAGTCTAAATAGTACGGTTCAGAATAACTAAATTCTCTCAGATACCATGAAACCTGATAAATTCCAGATAAAATTGTTAGTATCGCAAAAATAAGGATACCTACATTGAAGGATAACTTAATTAAATAATTTCTACTGGAATATTTCATTCTATAACTATTAATATCAATTAGACTAATATATATTACTATAAGAAGTAGTAATCATCCTGAACTCCCCCATCATACTTTGGTATTTTTTTTCCAAACTAATACTCTCCCGGCAAGAGTGAAATATATCTAAAGCTCTTTATCTTAATATCTTAATGTCAACTGTAATCAATGAGAAGCTTCTGTGTTTACGAGCATTCAACGCTCGTATCAATAAATTGTTAAAAAAGGTAGATTGTATGTATCTATTACTAGTGAAAAGAAAATCTCATACCAATAAATTATTAGTATGCAAATTAAATAAAAAGTTGGAAAAAATATTTGTGGTTTGAAGAAATTCTTATAAAATTTCCAGAGAACTATCAAGGAATAAATTATTATTCCAATAAAGAAAGGAACCATGATCCAGAAAATCGTAAATAGATTCATATTCAAGATATTCGAAAGGGTCCGAGCATCGCTATGCGTGTCTAATAGTGAATAGATCGTATAATACCCTACACCATGTATGAAAAATGTTGATAAGACGTTCAATACAGAAAAAGCCCAAAGTTTATTTCTCTTTTTTATTGATATTAGAATAACAAAAAGTACTGATCCAACGATTACTTCAGCCAACAAACCTGCTAAGCTATTTATTATACTACATTGAGTTGTGTAAGAACCTCCAATACTATATGCCCTCCCACCTAAGAAAAGATTTATTTCGATCTTTTCATAATAACCTCCACATAAAAATCTCGCAAAACAGTGTCCAAACTCGTGAACTAAAGTTGTTAGGAATCCAAGTATATAAAAGAAACATAATAACAAACCAATAGATAATACTTTTTGTCCAATTGTTTTTGGGTTAAAAAAGTTACTCAAAATCCTCTTTAATGAATTTCTTGCTTTTCTAATTATTTGATTTTCATTAAACCTCTTGAAATTTAATATATATACAATAATCATGAACAATAAACTAGCATTATACAGCATAAAATATATGAGATAATTAAGTAATGGAAATAAGTTAATGTTATAATTATAATCTCGCCGATAAGCATTAATGCTGCTTAAAATTGCACAAAAATTATGAAGAATTACTAAATTAATTGTGATTAATAGAGCTTTTTTCTTTTTATCAATTAATATCATTATACCAATAATTAAACCCATACATAGCAATGATATCGTAATTAACCAGTCAATTTTCAAACTCTTTTAACTCCATTTTATTATGTTTTTTTTTCAATTTTGGGCAGATTTACCTTATTTAGTAACTTTCCTGAAAAAATCAGCTTCTTATTATTCTTTATTTACTCTTTGATCCTTCATCAAAATTATAGCTAATCTTACTAGAAAAACAAAAATTCCTGCGATAAAACACCATATGCATACCATAATAATTAAAGATCCTGTTGAATTACTAGCATCATAGAATGGATTTACCTTAAGGGGAAAGAAAGGAT
Source organism: Promethearchaeota archaeon (assembly GCA_048941385.1). GTDB lineage: Archaea > Asgardarchaeota > Lokiarchaeia > Sigyniarchaeales > SOKP01 > Loki-b32. Next base: position 3,406 of record JBHLNR010000214.1, on the reverse strand, counting down.
GGATATCTGTATAAATTGGAGAATCTAGTAAAATATGGATATAAATTCCGAGTATAGATGCTGGTAGAATGTTCTTAAAGGAGAATTCTTGTTCAATTTTGAAAGCTGATAATATGGGAGTAAAAAATTTTCTCGTTATAATCATTGAAAAAGTAAGAACAATCGCAATGATAGTTCCCCCTAGAAAACTATGGAAGAAGCCATGTAATGGATATTCCAAATTAACGACTATAATAAGAAAAGGTTCCAAATCTACAATAACATTAGCAATAAGGAATGTAGGAAAATCAATATACTTTAGTAATAATAATCCAATTAATAAAGCGGGTCCAAGATGAAATAGTGTAAATGGCATAGAAATAATTGGATGAAAGCATGTCTTAAGAAATTATTACAATTCAATGCAATTTAATATTTAATATTTTTGAAATAGCACAAGAGATAATTCCCTAATGAATTAAATCTGAAAAATCTGTTATAATTAAGTTTTTTTACCAAGCAATTAAATGAATTTCTGCAAGTGGTCTAATATCACTTAAAAATTTAATCATAAACTCATAATCTGGCATCAAACTTTGTAAGTATTTATGTGTCTCAAAGAATTCTTCTGGATTATTGTATACTCCGATCAATAATACTGGTTTGAACTTTTTTATTGTTTTCTTTGCCCTCTTTAACACTTATAATTCATAACCTTCAACATCTATTTTAATTAAACCATATAAAATTAATCGGAGTTCTATAAATGAATAATCCTCTCATCATTTTTTTGAAAATAAGAGTAAAAAAGAAATTTATTATACTCCTTTTATGTTTTTGGCAAGGGCTTTCGCATCCTCGTCTGAGCTTTCGAGAATTTTGAATAAATCCTCAGGATTGATGATTAATGCCGCATCAATGAACTTTTGGAGTCCGATTATCGTGTTGATGCGCTCGTGCTTTTGTAAATGAAAAATAATGTTCCCTCACTGATTTATAAAAAGCTTTGATTGAATAAATTAATATATTTCTTAAAAGTTAAAAATCAATTATTAATCAGATTCTCCTCACAGTTAAATAATAAAAGGATTAAAAAAAAAAAGATTTACTTGATTTATAGAACTTTCATTACCATCCCGCACTTAAACAATTAACTATTAATGTCGTTTCTGCTGTATCGTATACGTATCCCCCAGTTACTCCTTCAAAAATCGTACTTGGTGATAACCATTCTACTTTTACTTTAATTGCAATAGAGCGATATAGAAGATTTATCAGATCACTTGCATATAAATCATATTTGAAAGCCATAGTATTATCACATGCAATTACTGTCGAGAGTCCATTATCTACTGAAACTCCATTAGTATAATCATATATAGCACTAAAACAATGGGCATCTTGTACACTTCCTTGAGCCTCAAGACTGAAATCCCTTCTTAATGAATTAAGTAAGAAACCGGCAAATTCTAATAAAGTTCCAATTTTTCCTGGTATCATGAGTCCTGCTATATCAATAATAAAACCAAAAATATCCAAGACTTCATTAGTGAGAATCACATCATTCATATCATTTATCCAGGTATTATAGCAGTCCTCATCATAATTTGCTAAAGGCCAATCTCCCTTTGGGTCGAAATGCCACATTCCATAGGGAATAAAGATGGTATCAAAACAAGCCGTTCCCACCTCATCATTAACTGCATACACTAAAACACTATCAATATCTTTAGTTGTTTCTAATGAATATTGATGATGAGTCCACACCCCAGTACAGTCAAGTAATCGTAACTCGTTTGGAAAACACCATTCGTTCGTTCCATCTTTATATTCGACAAGAAGTTTAACTCCCACATTGGTTCCTGGATCGCTAGAGACACGTTTTCCCCAATAAATAATATTTACATTTCTAATCCCCGCGGGAAAATAAATTTTATAGTCTATACCATATTCATGGTTGTAAATTCCCATCGAACCCCCTACTGTATTTTGGATTCTTACTCCCCCATCTTCATATCCATACGAATCAGAATATGAAATGCTCCCTTTCTCAGTTCCATAAGGTTCCCAATAGTCTGAATTCCAAAATCCACCATTCCATACTTCATTATACATATCGGATTCAGGGTCACTATAATAATTCCCGAGAAATGTATTTTGTGTAGCTTCATAAACCCAGAGTCTATTTTGAGGTGGTTGAGTTGATTTACTCCCAATTTGCCACCACCAAAACCATGGGTGATATACCGGAACAACATCAAGCAACGTCGTGGTTGTCGTAACCTTTTTTACAACAAATGGTTTGCAATAAAAATCTTCTTTTTCGTAGTCTACAGTAGGTTGAGGCCATCCATCCATCACATCACCAGGGCTTGATTCTACGTGTACATCCACCGCGTATTCCAAATTGTAATAATCTTGACCTAAAAAGTGTGTATAAATATAAGGCTGGAATGCCACAGAAAAAGCATTACCAGGTATTGTGCCTACTGCTGATGCCGTCTGTCTTGTTACATCCAACCAGTTGATATATTCAGAATCCCAAGTATCTTTATTAGAAATATCAACACCGGTATTAGGATGATAATATGGGATCCCTGGAATCACATTAACAGACACTACATTTGAATAACCAGAAGTTCCATAAGAATTTTTAGCTTTTACTTTATACCACCACTCTCCGGCAGGTCTTTCATCAGTATAAGATAAACCAGAAGTTGCTCCTAGATATTGATAGGTTCCTGAAGATGAAGTGCTTCTATAAACTCTATAAGATGTTGCACGTGGAGCAGCACTCCAAGATAAAGTGATAATTCCATCAAAATCAGGTGAGGCAGGTTGGTACAGAGTAGGTGGTGGAGGAATATTACTTGCTAAGCCACAACAAGGGCAAGTCTGAAGATTACCAGTACAAGTAGAATGACCACACTCACAAGGAAAATATGAGGTTTGAACATCATCTTCTTCGTGGTCATGGTCATGATCACACTCATGATTACAAGATATCAATTGAGGTGAAGCAAGAAGAGATCCTGAACAAATGATTATTATACCAATAATTAATAGTTTAAAATTTGTTCTATTCTGCATAATTGAATCCCAATTTGTAATTTTTCTATAGCACATATGATAAAACTATCAATTCAGTTAAAGAAATATACTGAATTGAACTTCTTCATATCACTATCATTTTAGTCTAGATTTCTACATTTTTATCAAAATGCATGTTTATTAAAATCTATAAAAATATAAGTGTTTCCATTTTTGTCAAAACTCAATAATTTCCACATATTTTCAAAAAGTAATCTTTTTTTTGAAAACCAAAAAAAGAACACACTTTTTGTGAATTCATGAGTTCTTCTAAACCATCAATTTCAGTAAAAGATTTAACATAGTGGGGAATTTCTAATACATTTTCTTATACAAA
>JBHLNR010000213.1:0-5644 GCA_048941385.1 Promethearchaeota archaeon | reverse complement strand
AGCTAATACTACGATCTAGTTCCCCTTTTACTCCAAAACTCTCACCCAAAGTGGCTAGAACTCTTGCTTCCATAAATTTATTCTCAATTTCATGGAAAATAGTACAGGATCGTTCACAAACCTCAATACGACGATCGAATTCTCCTTTAACCCTGTATAACAGTCCCATATAATATAGGGTCAATCCCATTACCTCTTTATGACCACTTTCCTCTGCAATAACCATACACCGTTCCATATATTTTGAACAAAGTTTAAGATTCTTTTTTTGAACCATAAATACATAGGCAATTGCATAAAGAGACCGGGCAATTTCCACTTTATTTCCAAGTTCTTCTCGTAATGACAAACTTAGCTCGAGTTGTTTTATTGCCTGATCGAAATCATTTTTTTCAGTATATACACATCCTTTAAGCCAAGCTATATACGAGTTTCTCTGCTTGTATTCTGTTGGTAATTCTAATATCAGAGTTTTTAATAATTCTTCTCCCTCCTTAATAATCTTCTGGGCTTCATCTATTTGATCAAGATTTAGTAGAGCATCAGCCATAATTAGTAACATATCAACCGTTAAGATGTTTTTTCCTAATTTTAGACTCTCTTTATGTGCTTGTTCGGCAATTTTTACAATCTCTCCGTGTAAACCCCGTATAGATAAAAGTTCACACTTTAACAGACGAACTAAAATCATATCATGCAGAGTGTGTCCTTTTTCTTCCTCAAATCTCTCAATTAATTGGTCAACTTCATCAAGTTTAAATATATCAATGAGTTGCTTTACACGAACTAGTTCTTGAGGTTTTAAATAAGACATGAACATGCCTTCTAACTAATTAAAGAAAGACTACCAATTTGAATATTTAACTATAATTAAAATATTAAGTTTGTTGTAATTTTAAATATAATTAATTTTCGATTTGATTTATGATTGGATTTCATAAATTTATTATTTATTAAGTACTGGTTCTAATATTTTATTCAACTTAGTTTAAATTTCAGCTTCAAGTATGAGATAATTCTTCATAAATAGAATTCTATCCAATTTTAGTATAATTTTAAAAAAAAAGATGAGAGTTTGTTTTACTCTCTTTATTAGTTTTCAAAGAACATATTATGCTCTTTAATTTGGAATTAATATTGTACCAGAAAGACCATTTACTCCACCACTAATGAGCCGGACTGTACCAAAAAGCTTCATCCCTTCAAAATCTCCTACCCCTTGCATTGTATATTTACCACTCATTATTCCATTTACTATCATAACCTTAATAGTTCCACTGAAACTTCCTATTAATCCATTCCACTCGATATAAAATGTCCCTTTCCCATTGACTATTATTATTCCAGTATTTGGGTCAATTTTCATATGGAAGGTTTCTTCAGTTCGTAAGGCAACAATTGGCTCTTCATCAATTGTTCCAGAAATAAGTTCATTTTCTTTATAGAATCTCATATGTATTACACCATCTTCATCGATCCAAGGTAAACCTATAGGTACGCGATATATTTCTTTCACTTCAGCTTCAAAGTCATATCTTGTTGACCTCTGATTTTCGTTAGCTGTCGCAAATGTACAAGCAAATCCAGTAATCACAGTAATTAATAAGATTACTAAGGTCAATTTTGGTGCTAATTTTACTCTATTAATTTTAATCAGCTCTTTTTTTTTCATTTTTTTTTTTATTCTTGGTTTTATCATCATTATGATGATTAATTAAAATTTGATATAGAGTTATCTTAATAATTGGTGTTCCGATAGTTCCATGATAGTTTCGATCCTTTATGGAAGTTCTATGAAATAGATATAAATAGAAAATTTACCGATCTATACTTTAGAAAGTAACATTTATTTTTCTCAAAATATGGGAAGCATGAATTATCCTCCAGAAAATATCTACAACCCTTCAAGGCTGAAAAGACCTAATTATGACCATATCATTCTTTGGATGTTATATAATAATAATAAATGTAAATGGGGTGATTTCCGTCAAGAACCAATTGAAATTCCTACAGGCACTTTATCTAGACATCTGGAGACATTAAAGCGTAAGGGTTTTGTAGAAAATTATACAAGAGGGTATTACAGAATTACTTTAGAGGGTAAAAGGAAATTTCAAGAGCTCTCAAGTGCGAAGAAAGAGGCACTTAAACTAAATTATCCTCCTAAAATTATCTTAAAAAGTGGAAGAAATTACTCTCACTGGATTCTTTGGATGATTTATAATAATAATTATTGTAAAAGATCTGACTTCCTTGAAAAACCATTGTCTATAAATCAATCTTCATTATCAAAGAATTTGAGTTTGTTGATTGAAAAGGGATTTGCCACAAAAGAGGATAGTAAATATGTAATTACTCAAGTGGGCAAATCAGAGTATTCAAGGATGTTGAAAAATTATGATTTAGATAGACAAACTATTTTAGAAGAAGAGGGTAAACGAATTGAAGAGATTACTAATAAAACGATTGAATTTTTCGATAGGTTTAGAATAAAAGATAAGGATATTCAATTTAGATTTCTTAATAATGTTCTAAAATTGGATTACGAAAAAGTAAAACCTATATTAAAAGATGAGGAGGTTTTTTATAAAATCCTGCTATTCCTTTCAATTAATCATCCTGATCAATATCCAGACTTTATTTCTTCTGAGGATTTTTCTAAACTCTATAAAATTAAAAAGACTACACTTGACTATTATATTGATGAAATTTCTGATGGTAAAATATATCCATCAAGATTTTTCAAGTTAAAACAAGCATCTGGAGAGCATTATTACTTTAAATCAGATGGAAGTCTAGAAAGAATACTTCGAGTAATCACAGAGAACCAAATCACTAAAGTTTCTTACTTAGACAAGCTTTTTTCAAAATCAACACCAAATATGCCAACAGTAGATATGGAATCCATTAGTAATATTATTTCAGATAAGAGCTGTGAGTTTTTATTTAATAAAGATTTGAAGGCGTCATTAAAAGTTTTTTTACCAGAATATATTCGATATCTAGCTTATAAAATTGAGACTAAAAGGGAATTAAAAGAAACTTTTGATAAACTAGAGGGTATCATTTGGCAGAACATAACAGAAGTTTTTCAATCAGAAATCTCTGAAAATTTAGAAGACCAATATGAAGATCAAATAAAAGAAATCGATAATAAAATTGAATTAAACCCTGAAAATCTTGATTTATATTATCTAAAGATCAGAATTTTGATTTATTTTAACAAATACCAAGAAGCAATAAGACAATTAGATGATTTACTTGAAGTTTTTTCTTCAAGTGAAAAAGATCTAAAGATATTAAAAGCAGCAATTCTTAAAAGAATGCAGGAAATTGATGCGGGTTTAGATATTATTAATGAGCTAATTCAAAAATTTCCAAAAGACAATGATCTAATGTGTTATAAAGCTTATTGGTTGCAATATATAGATAAAAAAGAAGAAGCAATAGAGATCGTTCAAAGTCTCATAAGGGAAAAACCAGATAATGGAATTTATCAAGATACTTTTGGGGAAATTTTGATGTATTTTGAAGATTACGAGGAGGCAGTTAAAAGATTCCTAAAAGCTATCGTGATTGGTATTGATGATTGGTATATTTATCAAACTTATATCAAATTAGGAATATGTTATAAAGCACTCGAAAATTATGATTTAGCGCTTCAGAATCTTAAAAAAGGAAAGGAATTAACTAATAAAAGAGTTAAAGATTCTGAAACTAAACAAAAATGGATCGCAATAGCAGATCTTTTTCTTACCGAACTAAAGGAATTTCATCAAATTTCTGTTAAGAATTAAACACTATCGAAAATTTTATACATTTCAGATTTTAGAAAACCAATTTCAGAATCTTTTATATTTAATGGGGGCAAAAGACGTAAGAATTCCCTACTGAGATTAAAACCTATTAGCAAACCAGAATCTAGTAGAAGATTTTTCAATTTCAAGATTATTTCTTCACTAGTCATATTCTTGTATGGTTGAATTTGGATACCAAAAATCATTCCGGTTGATCTTATTTCTTTAATAAACGGTTGGTCAAGTCTTTTTAAGACATTACTAAGTTTCAATATTTTTTCTTGAGAATTTTCGATAATATTTTCCCTATTAAAAACATTAACTACAGACTTAATAACAGCAGCACCTAATGGATCTAGTTGATGAGATTGAGCATAATATAATTCATCTGACGACAACTTCGATTCAAAATCAGATTTGGTTATTATAGCACTTATAGGATAGCCATTACCAAGAGCTTTACCAAGTACAACCACATCTGGTATAATTTCATAGAGTTGATAACCAAATTTATAACCTACTCTTCCCATACCTGTTGTTACTTCATCTATTACAATTAATCCTCCCGAATTTTTTACTTTTTCACATATATACTGGATAAAGTTTTTACAAGGCTTGAACACTCCTCCGCTAACCATTATAGGTTCCAAAACAAAACAAGCAAGTTCAGAAGAATAATTCTGAAAGATTTCATCTATAATCGGTTGGTATATCTCAAGGCAGTTACATTGTTCTGAATCACAAATTGGGTAGCTGATTTTAAATTTTGATTTTTCTAAGGATGTATAAGAGGAGGTCTTAGCGGTGCCGTAAGCCCCCAAATAAGAATCTTGAAGAGAAAGTACTCTTTGACGTTTGGTTACCTTTTTAGCGAAATTAATTCCGAATTCCATTGCTTCAGTACCACTATTTAGAAATGTTAATTTATCATACTTATTTGGAAAAAACTTAATTAATTGATCAGCAGCTTCAAGTGTAATGGGTGTAAGAAAATTCTTATTTCTATGTATGATGTCACCCAATTGTTTTTTTATAGCATTAATTATTGTTGGATGATTATGACCCAAATTTACGCACCACATACCTGATTCACAATCGAGATATTTTTTCCCTTCTATATCCCAAATCCACGAACCTTCTGCTTCTTTGAGAAGAATAGGTTCAAATTGATTTGTTTTAAGTATATAATCGATCATCATTACCCTCCAAATCTTAAACGTGTTATTATAATCTTATTCTTTTGATAAGGAAGTCTTGAATCTTTAAATTTATTATTATAAGTTAATCTTTTTCAAATTCAAATTTATTTTTTACAATTATGGATAAAGTTATATAGACGAATTTCTTTAATTTACCTTAGCGAAACAAGATGTTCTAAAGAGGTTTTAAAAAGGGATGTCGAATTTTACTAGTAAAATTTGTTTAATTGTTATTCTTATTTATGTTAATGCTTTTTGGATTTATGATTTTGTCAATTCAAACTGGATTCAAAGTGGAGTATATCTTTGGATTCCAATAATCTATATCGTATTCGAAGCATCTATTTTTTTAATTTATCACTATGCTACTAAAGAATATTTTAGTAAGAAATGGCAAAAACAAGATAAAAATCAAATAATTTAAGCTCTATACTTTTAAGTACAATAATAAGAATTTAAGAGTATTATACTCTTTCTACTAATATTGATAAAATATTATTCCCAAATCCCCCAAAATTACATGTAATCCCCGTTTCAGCGCCTTCAACTTGCCTTTTCCCTGCTTCTCCCGTTAATTGCCATACTAATTCTACAACTTGTGCAACACCAGTAGCTCCAAGAGGATGACCTCTGGCTTTTAATCCTCCA
>JBHLNR010000039.1:0-24878 GCA_048941385.1 Promethearchaeota archaeon | reverse complement strand
ATTGATTATATGGATTATTATAAATTTAGAATCTCGTACCAAAAAGAAAAGAATTACTTAATTTTATTTATTAATAGTATAAATGATACTTTTGATAAAATCAAGAAGGAACTTAATAGATGTCTTGCAGAACTTAATAGTTTGTTCAAAAGTACTATAATTGATTTTAAAAATGAAAAGGATCTGGAGAAAATCGATCAATTAATTTATCCAATTCAAAATAGAATGCCCCCAATAATATCATTGGTAGGGCTTTCTGGGGTTGGAAAAACTACCATTACAAATCTTCTTAGAACAAAAGAATTCTCTTTAGAAAATCAGCCTAATATTTCTGGTAATATTGCTACTTTGAAAGTAGGGAAACTATATTTTCTAATACGTGATTTTACTGGAGATGAAAATATTGGTTTTTTATGGAACAATTTCATTCGCGGGAGTGATGTTGTTCTGATAGTCACGGATTCCACTGAGGAAAATGTAATAAATTCCACACAATTTTTAAAAAAAATTGAAGAGGAAGTTCCATATGCTAATACTGCGGGAATAGGAAATAAGCAAGATTCAGAAAAAACCATTAATGAGTTGAGGATAAAAGAAATTTTAGGTTTAAACACTTATCCTATGGTGGCTATTGATTCAAACAACAGACAAAAAATGATATTAATTATAGCAGAAATACTTCAAATGAAGAAACAGATTTCACCTATTATAGATATACTTTTTCAACGAGAGAATCTTGTCAATTCTTTAGAAGAATACTTAAAAAATGAAGATTTTCAAAATATTGACGAGCTTTTTGAAGAGATCATTAAATTGTCATTAATTCTTGGAGATAGTGCTGAACCATTTTATAGGATGCAATTAAAAATTAAAGATAGATTAGGAGAAAGCCTACCTAGATTAAGTTCTGAAGAAACTCCTTTAGATGAAGAAGTAAAGGGTGAACGCCTTTCATTCCTAGAACGACGTCTGAAAATCTTATTAAAGAATTTTATGAATGAAGTAGAGAATGTATTGGCTGTTACAATTTGTGATCGAGAGGGATTAATTATAACTTCAGAGAGTAAGGGAGATGCTGAAGATGAATATGTAATTGGGGCCATAGCAGCATCCGTTGATAGCTATATAGAGAGAATTAAAAAAGAATTTAAGCAAGAGACAAGTTTTTTTAATATCACTACTATTAGTGACAAGAAATTTGCATACTGTTCAATGGGTTTAAAATCAATATTATTAACCGTATCAGATCTCTCAAGTTCAGATACCGAATTAAGAGTTTATTCCGAACATGTAGCAGGTAAAGTAGAAATGATATTAGAGGGTAATGAAAATGTATCTCTTCAAATACCTGAGATAGTAAAGAGTTTATCTAAAACAAAAGATGGAAAAATACCAACTGGTGAATATTCACTAAAACTTGTTTTAACGGGTGATTATGAGGTAGGTAAAACTTCCCTAATTCGGAGATTTGTTCAAAATCTTTTCACAGAGGGTTATCATAGTACAGTGGGATTAGAAATTTCAAAGAAGACTATTGAACTGACAAAAGACACGAAAATGAATTTTGCCATTTGGGATATTGGAGGTCAAATAACCCAAATGACTCCCTATAGAAAAAGATTCTATGGAGGTGCTAATTTTGCTTTCATTGTGATAGATAGAACTAGACGAGAAAGCATTAAATCTATTGATAAATGGAATAATGAACTACAGAAATATGTGGGCAGAAGTCTTAATATTATTCTCGTTGGAAATAAATCAGATTTAGAAGATGATATAATAATATCTGAGAATGAAATAAGAAACATTGCTAATATAAATAATTTCTTTTATATCCTCACATCTGCTAAAACAGGAGAAAATGTTAATGACTCATTTCTCTATATAGCCTATAGGTTTTTAGAATCAGTTTCTTAAAAAAAATATTTTAAATGAAGTTTAACAAATTCGATTTAATAATAGCGTAATTAAATATTAATAAATGAATTTTCATTACTAGGTTAAATCAGAAGTTCATTAAATTAAATTTTAAAATGTTAGAAGATAACTTAAACGATAAAGTTAGCGATTTAAATGACGAAATATTTGCATTAAAGAGACGAATTTCTGTATTAGAAGCAGAGTTAGATAAAAAAGAACAAGAAAACTATGCTCATTTAGAAACTATAGAATATTTGGAAGATGTTATAATTAAACTAGAGTCTCTAATCCCAGAACAAGAAGATGAACAAAAAAGTAAAAAACAAAAAGTGGTTGATTCCAAATTAAAATTAGAGATAGAGGATAAAGATAGGCAAATCAGAGACTTAAAAAATAGAATGGGTTTCTTAAGGAAAGAGAAAGTTCAGATCCAGCAAGAGCTTGAAAAATTAAAAGCTGAACACTCAGAATCTAATGTTATTCGACCCGAAGATATTAGATCTAAACCTCCGTTGGAAATTTTGGTGAAAGAATTACAGGACAAGGTAAATAGGCAAAAATCTATAATTGAAACTATGAAAAGAGAATCCATCGATATTTCTGAATTCGATACAAAAGTAAAAGAGAAAGAGGAAGCAATAGAACGGAAAATGGCTTATTTATTACAGAATAAAATTGATGAATTAATGAAATTAACTGAATCTAAAAACGAGGAAATCAAAAATTTACAAAATGGAACAAAAGATTTGAGAAGCAAGCTTGAAGTGTTAGAAGTACAATTAAACATTAAAGATCAAAAAATTAATGAATTAAACAAATCCTTGAGTAAAACAAAGAAAAAGAAGCAATAGTATCGAGAAAGATCAAGAAATATGCAATCTTTATAACACTTTCTTTAACTTTCAAAATTAAATTTTTCATAATTGAATGTAAAGTTGTTTTGATTCTGCTTATAGTTTTTAATCATATATAATAATATCCTTATTTCCTGCTTTGTAATTACAGGAAAGTTGTAGTTTTTTGAGTTATATCTAATATGTTTACCTTTTTTATTGTATTCATTTATAAATTTGATGTGATCACTTAGTCTTGATTTGTTAACGTCAATATTTAATTGTTTTGCTTTCTTTATACTTTCATTGAATAATTTCATAAATTCAGAGTTTAATTCATACCCCACTGAATTTCTCCTTGAAATTATTGCAGCTAGCGAAGTAGTACCTGTACCCCAAAATGGATCTAATACATAATCTTCATAGATTGAATACATATTGATTAAACGATAAGCAATTTCTAAAGGGAAAGCTGCTGAACGATCTCTTAGATTATTATAATTAATATTATCCTGATTTACTTTTTGATGAATACCTCTTATATCATCCCATAGATCAGAAAACCATCTATTCCTCTCTTCCCAGAAAAAGGCGCTATTATAACGAATCTCTGATTTTGGAGGAATTATTCTCTTCTTTGTACCTTTTCTGAAAATTAAAATATATTCATGTTCAAGAGTTACATAAGCATTAGGAGGTAGCATTCCTGAGCCTAGAAACTTATTTGGACTATTAGAAGGTTTTCGCCATAATATGCAAGGTAATTCGATAAAATCATTATTATGAAAAAAACTAGATATTTTAATGTGATTGGGAAATAATTGAAAATTATTTTTGATTTTTCTTGTAGCATCTCCGATATTAATACATGCAATTCCACCATCTTTCAAAACTCTTTTTACTTCTTTCCAAACTTTATTTAGTTCTGTGTGCATTAATTTATACGCTTTTTCTCCATTCTCCTCAGCGAGGGCTACTTTAATTTCTTCGTTTGTCTTAGAAAAATGTAAATCCCACATCTCAATCATAGGATAAGGAGGTGACGTAATCATTAAATCTATAGAATTTGACTCTAAATCACCCATATCAGATGAATTTTTGAAATATATTTTATGGTTTGTTTTCATCGTCGTTCTATAGTTTTACTTATGATCAAGTGCTAATTCTTAAAAATTATAAATTCAAATTCTATACAACAATATTTTATTTTTATTTTATATAAATCATTAGCAGGTTGTGGATAAATATGAGTCGAAATGCAAGAGTTAACCAAGCTATATTAATTCTCATTGATGATGTACGTGCTGATCATTTATTTAATTTGATGAATCAAGGAAAGCTTCCAAATATGACAAAAATTGCAGAAAGTGGGATAAGAAGCTCGAATTGTGTTACGTCATATCCCGCTATAACTCTCCCTTGTTATGGTAATATTTTAACAGGAAGTTATTCAGGCTATTTTCCAAAGGAAGGAAATGCTGTACCAATGTATCATTGGATCAATAGAACGGACCCCCCCTCCACAAGCAAAAAACCTCCTTTCATACGTAATTATGGGGATAGAAAAGATTTATTAAAAATTAATAAGGATATTGGAAAACATGTACATACTATTTTTGAGCAGGTTCCTGAAGGAAATAAATTAAGTTCCTCAAGTTTCTTATTTCGTGGTGCATATTTCGTAGTAGCAAAAAGAGTTTCTGATGTGGAGGCTATTTTCAAGCATATATCCGATGTCTTTGAAAATCCAGGAAAGTTTTATGTTAATAATGAAGTTCCAATGATTTCAGTTGGGTATATTTTCCAGACTGATGATCTCCTGCATAAAAAGGGATTTGATGATCCAGAATATGTTAATTTAATAATTGAATGTGATAAATATCTAGGAAAATTGGTTGAATCCTTGAAAAAAAATGGTTATTACGATGATACTGCAATAGGGATTATTTCAGATCATGGAAATTATAAAGCTAAGAACTGTTATGACCTTGAACCTTTTTTTCAAAAAAAGGGATTAATCCCATATAATCCCGAGAAAGGTGTTGGAGATTTTGATTGCAATTTCGGTTCAGTTGGTTTTTTTAATTTCCCCGGTGAAAGCTGGCATCATCACCCCACTCTTCAGGAGATGAAAAAATTCAGAGTAAATGGGTTAGGTAAGCAAGAATTAAATCTTTTTGATACTCTTTGGGAAATTCCAGGAGTTAGATTTATGTATTATCGAGATGATGAAAATCAACCAGAAAAAGGAATAATCCATGTTGAATATTTGGAAAAAAATACAGGAAAAAAGAAATTTGGAAAGATAGAATATCGTGGTTTTGGGATAGAGCAGCATACAAAATTGATTTCTGACGATAATGATTTCTATCAATATGCTTATAATGAGAAATCAGTACAGATTTTAGATAATAAATTTCATACTTTAGATGAATGGTTAGAAGCTACGAATCAAGTGAATTTTCCAATTATAGTCGACCAAATCCCCCGTTATTTTAAGAATCCTAGATCATGCGATATTCTAGTGTCCACATTAGGACAATATTACTTTAATTATGAGCATGGGAATACAGTCGGCATTTCACCTTATTCACATGACAACGGACTTAGAGAATCTATGATCATACCATTTATAATTGGAGGTTCACCCGAAATTCCTCAAATCGAATTGACATATTGCAAATCTACAGATATGACGCCAACCCTCTTGAATTTACTAGGGATAAAACCTCATTCAAGTGTAGTTGGAAAATCTGTATTAGATTACCGTTAATATCGTTTTTTTGCTATAGAGTTCTTAGAATTAAGAAAAAAAATACTTATTAGAAGGAGGTATTCAATTAGTTTTATATTAAACAATTCTTTTAAAAACTCAATTAACTCTTGGTTAAATACTATTTATTATGAAAGCGAATAATATTATACTCGTTCCTGAAACTCATTGGGATAGAGAATGGTACTTACCATTTCAAGAATTTAGGGCTAGACTTGTAATACTGATGGATAAATTGTTAAATATTTTAAAGAATGACCCTGATTTCAAAAATTTCACATTAGATGGACAAACTATTCCATTAGAGGATTATTTAGAAGTACGACCTCAAAGAAAGGCAGAGATTAAAAAGTACGTTAAAGATGGAAGGCTTTCTATTGGACCAATGTATGTACTACCAGATGAATTTTTAGTCAGTGGTGAATCTTTAATTCGAAATCTTATGATTGGGCATCACATAAGTCGGAAATTTGGAAGGATTATGAAAGCAGGGTATATACCTGATCCTTTTGGACATATAGCACAATTACCTCAAATCATTAGCGGATGTGAAATATCGTCAATACTATTTATGAGAGGATTTGGTAATGAATTTGAAGAAAACAATTTAAATATGGAATTTAAATGGTGTTCTCCAGATAAAGCGGCATCAGTATTAGGAATTCATCTCATTTTAACATATCATAATTTATCATATTTAAATACAAAAACAGTAAAAGGAGAGTTTAAACCAGCTTTACGAAGAATTAAAAATCTTATAAAAGAATTTGAGAAATATATCGCAACACCTAATGTTTTGTTAAATAATGGGTTAGATCATGAAGAAGCAACCCCAGAAATTCCCAAAATAATCAATCAATGGAATAACTTATACCCTGAAACTCTTCTTGAACAGGCAGATTTTGAGTATTATGTAAATAAAGTTATGGAATCAAATACAGAATTGAAAGAGTATGAGGGAGAATTAAGGGGAGGGAGATACTCACACCTCTTATCAGGTGTTTTTTCGGCACGAATGTGGATAAAACAAAGAAACACAGCGATTGAGTATTTGTATGAGAAATATACGGAACCAGTATCTACAATAACTTGGGCACTTGATAAATATGGGAGTTTTATATATCCAAACGAGTATATCTTACAAGGTATAAAATGGTTACAGAAAAATGCACCTCATGATAGTATCTGTGGCTGCAGTATAGATCAAGTTCATAATGAGATGATTGTAAGATTTGATTGGGCAGAACAAATTGCTAATGAAGTGTATAAAAACTCTTTTCTTTATTTAGCTGATCTGATTAATATTAATATCGAAAATAAGGAAACTGAAGTTTTAGTAGTATATAATCCACTTCCATGGAAAAGAAAAGATATCGTTAGCTTTAATACAATTTCACGCAAAATTCGAGGTGATGCATTTTTATATAATATTAAAATCATTGATTCTAACGGTCAAAACATTGAATATCAATATCACTTAGTTGAAGAAGAATCTAGATATCAACGAGAACAGGGGATAAGTCATCAATTTACGTTTTTGGCAGAAGTTCCGGCATGTGGTTATAAGACTTATTTCCTTATACCAATAGAATCCACCGACAAGGTTGAAACAGAGGATGAAAAATTTAAAATCACACGAGATTTCTTAGAAAATGATTTTTATAGAATAGAAATTAATACAGATGGGTTAATTAGTGTTATTGACAAGGAAACAGGATTGATTTATGAAAATGTATGTGATTTTGAAGATGTGGGAGATTGGGGTGATGAGTATGATTTTTCGGGTCCGAAAGAGAACCAAACAGATTTAGTTTTTAATTCAGGGGATGCGGTAGTTTTTGAGCGGTCCATATATATAGATGGTCCGACGGAGAAAACTTTTAAACTAAGACTAAATCTAAAACTTCCGCATTCACTTACCGAAGATCGATATAATAGGAAAGATTGGCTTGTTGATAATAAGATTACCGTATACATTTCTTTATACAAGGGAATTAAGCGAGTTGACTTTAGAATTGAGTTAGAAAATAATAGTAAAGACCATCGAATTCGGGTTTTATTCCCAACCAAAATAAAAGCAGAGAAAGTTTATGCTGATGGGCATTTTTATGTTGTCCCAAGGAGTGTAAAACTACCTAAAGCAGACAATTGGGTTCAAAAACCTCTACCCACAAACCATCAAAAAGATTTTATATCAGTTAGTAGTAATTCAAGAACTTTTGCTGTCTTTAATAAAGGCTTGCCTGAATATGAAGCAATTGTTAATGAAGACAAAACTATAACCATTGCAATTACCCTTCTACGATCTATTGAATGGTTGTCTCGTGATGATTTCAGAACAAGAATGTCTCATGCTGGTCCAGGATATAGGACTCCTGATGCACAATGCCAAGGGAAGTATGTTTTCGAATTATCTTTTATTACTGAATCAAAATCAAGCTGGTTAGATTCAAAAGTTCATCAAAGAGGTAGAGAATTTAATAATCCAATTAAAGCCTTCTTCCCAGCTATGGTTAAAAGTCCATTAAGAGTAGCTAATAAAGTAGTTTTAAAACCATCTGGAATTGTTTCAGCTTTTAGTGCTTCTAAAGAGAGGAGAATAGACTCATTTCTACCCCCTGTTTTAAGTTTTCTTGAAATTGATAATACTAATATTGTGTTAAGCGCTTTGAAGAAATCAGAAGAAGGAAATAATATTATTGTTAGAGTTTATAATATATCCTCTGAACTTCAAAAAGTAAAATTAACCTTTTATGAAAAAATATCAATTAAGCGCGTTGAAATAGTTAATTTACTTGAAGAAACTCCGAAGAATGTAATAAAGGCACAAATTCATAATTATAATTATAATTATGTTGAAATAGAATTAAAATCCCATGTAATTGCTACTTTTAAAATAAAACATGAATTAATAGAAGGATAAACTCATCTATATAAATCCGTATGACGGAAAAAACGTTACCATAAGCCAGGCATAGAATATCGCACTAAAAAAAGTAGAACTAAGAATATTTCTTGAATTAATATAAATCCATGTAACTGTACAGTTTTGAATAATCGAAAGAACAACCCATGCAATTAAATAGAGGGCATATGGAGGTAAGTATGCAAGATTTAATTTCCCTACAGTAATAATAGACATAATGAGAAAATTATCAATGAAAATACCAATGCCTACCATAACAATATATTCTTCATAATCTTTTCTTGGATTTAATTTTTCTTGAATATTCCTAAAATAAAATTCTCTAATAAAGAAAAATGGAAGCGATAAAATAGTAATTAAGATACTAGTGCCTAGACCTCTGAAGGTTGGTAAAGTATTTTGAACTGACCAATGCCAAATTGCAGCTATAGATAATACTGAAAAAAGTGCTGTGATAAGTCCAAATATGATTGAACGACCAGGATTCGATGAACACATTATCTTTACTTTACGAAAATAGTCTTTCACTTCGAACTTTTCTCCTGTGTTCAACAGAATAAAATTATACATAAGGAAAGATCCAATAGCTGCTCCAATAATAAGGGATAATGTAAGAGTAGTTGTAGACCATGATATTACTTCTTCAGAAATGTTTGATAATAATAAAAAAAAGAAAATTTGTATTGATTCTACGGGGATTATATAATGCATTATTAGTTGGTTTCGTGATATTTCATTAAATTCGCTTGAAAATTTTGTTTTAAGTAATTTCTTTTTCCGTTTGAACAAGTAGTTGGCCAAATAAACTACAAATACAGAATTGAGTATGATAATACCCAACATTGATAAATAAGAAAAAAATTGTAAGGCTGGAGCAGTAATGAAAATATTATTCCCTTTTTCCCCGTTAAAACATTGTTCAAGCCATTGGATGGTCTGATATATAATAGCATAATCTACTATTTCAGTAAAATGGTTAGCAATTGGGCTGATATAACCTCTTGTGTTATTTCCATTGTTAAAATCTCCATCATACGTAATACCTATTTCAACATCTTCTCTGCCAGTATATAACCTTAAAACTTCAAGGATTTTTTCTTCAGTGAATCCTGTATCAAATCCTCCTGATAACATCAAAAGATTTGAAATATTAAAAATATCTAGAGAAATAGCACCGATAGCTACAGTTGCATTTATTCTATCAGGGTAGGCTTCTGATAAATCTAGTGCTGTATATGCTCCAAGAGAATGTCCAACAATTCCAATTTCAGTAATATATGATAAATCATATTCCAAATAATCAATTGCGGCTTTCATATCTAAGATTACGTCTTCTATGGAGAAAAAACCACCAGAAGTACCATGCCCACGGAAATCAAAGTTAATAACTGTAAAACCTCGTTTGACAATTTCAATGCTTATGGGTTGCATGTTAAGCTTACTTCCAAAAAAACTATGAGCGACTACTACTCCACCGTGGCTCCTTTCTCCTTTTGGAGTGTACTTATAAGCACTTATGTATACTCCATCATCTGTTTCAAGAGCCAATGGCTTGATTGTATATGATTGCTTTAATTCAGGAAAAAAAGTTAGGAAAAATAATGGAATAACACCACTAATAATTATTGAAATACTTATTAGTAATCCCATTTTCTTCCTATTTGATAAATAACTCTTCAAACCAACCAAGACGTTTCTCTACTCTAATTTTTTAAAAAAATTTTAAATTTACCTATTAATCAAAGTCTCAAATTCTCGAAAGATATTAAACAATTTCATAATAATTAAGAATCTTGATAATTTGAAATTACTTTTATTCTAGTAAAAACTTTTCTCTTATAGCTCAAAGGATTATCATTATAAATAAAAGTGGAGTGGACTGTTTAATGAACTTTGCAGAATATGTGAATGAATATAGGCACAAAATTAACAATGCAATTGATTCTATTTATAAAGAAAAATTACTATCAATAAAAAACCCGTTTCTTAAAGATTATTATTCTGAACTAAAAGAATACTTTCTAACTGGTGGTAAGAGAATTCGTCCTTTATTATGCATAGCTGCCTATAATGCTTTTATGGATAAGCGGGATGAGAAAATTATATTCCCCAGTATTGGTATTGAATTTCTTCATAACGCCTCACTAATTCATGATGATATTATTGATAAGGATGATTTTAGAAGAGGAAAACCAGCATTTCACTACAGATTTAGAAATTACCATAATAAATATAAACTAAAAAGAATGATTGCATCGGATTTTGGAAATTCGATAGGGATTATTGGGGGAGATTCTGCTTTTTTTTTAGGCCTAAATGCATATTTTGATAATGATTTCAATGATATATTGAATTTGAAAGCAATAAAATATTATGAGCAGGCGTTTATAGAAGTTGCTAATGGTGTTCTAATTGAAACGGATATGGTAAACCGAACAAATCTAACTCTTTCTGATTATATTGAAATGATCTCACTAAAAACTGGAGCTTTAATTGAAAAATCAGTGTTGATTGGAGGGAATTATGCACAAACAAATGAAAAGTTTAACAAAGATCTCTCTATTTATAGTATAAATCTTGGTAGGGTTTTTCAGATAATAG
Source organism: Promethearchaeota archaeon (assembly GCA_048941385.1). GTDB lineage: Archaea > Asgardarchaeota > Lokiarchaeia > Sigyniarchaeales > SOKP01 > Loki-b32. Next base: position 13,825 of record JBHLNR010000039.1, on the reverse strand, counting down.
ATGATATTTTAGGCACATTTGGGGACGAAAAAGTAACGGGGAAACCGACTGATGGTGATATTCGCGAAAATAAATTAACGGCTTTAAAATTAACTGCACTAGATAATCTTAAAGATGAAGAAAAAAATAGACTTATGAAGCTACTTGAAAATGGTAATATGTCAAATAAAAATGTTCAGGAGATTAAGGATTTGTTTTTAGAAGCAGACGCAGTTAGTTCTTGTAAAGAATTAGCAAGTTTTTACCTCCAAAAAGCATTATCCTCCTTAGATAATTTGAAATCATTTATCAATCCCTCAGAAGCAGAATTTTTTGAAAGTTTACTGAAATTTGTAATGGAAAGAAAATTCTAATATTTTTTTTATATGAACTTAGATAATAGACTTATTTAAATGGAAAAGGATAAGAACAAAAAATCATGAAAAATATTTAGTGCAATATAATTATTTTTCTTTTATTTAATAAATCAAGGTATTGTTAAATGTTAGTAGCAATTACCGGTGCCACTGGAATTGATCTAGCAGTTCACCTATTAAAAAAGCTGAAAGAAAAAAAAATTGTGATTGATTTAATAATTTCAAAAATTGCTGAGAGAATAATTAATATTGAAACAGATTATAAAATTTCCGATATTCGTGAATTAGCAGATAAAAACTACGAAGTTGATGATCTACTGGCACCTCCCTCAAGTGGTTCTCATAAAATAGATTGTATGATAATTATTCCTTGTTCAATGAAAACATTATCAGCAGTGGCAAATGGTTATGCTAATAATCTAATTTCAAGAGCTGCTGATGTAATGATAAAGGAAAAAAGAAAATTAATATTAGTGGTCAGGGAAACACCCTTCAGTGTTATTCACCTTGAAAATATGTTAAAATTGGCAAGATTAGGGGTAATCATATACCCCCCAATCCCCTCCTATTATATAAAACCAAAGAATGTCGATGAGCTTATTGATCATACTATAGGGAGAATTCTAGACCAAATTGGGATTGAAAGCAATATCAAACGATGGGATTCAATTTACGAAATTAAATGAGAAGATCTCTAATGAAAGTACTCCAAGATATTTGGATAGTGAGCAAATCTGGAATAGTGATTTTCCATAGAGCCTTTCATGAATCTGTTTCCCCTCAAGCATTTGGGGCAATGATGAGTGCGTTAAACACATTTGCAGAACAATTAACAGAAGGGGGTTTGTCTAATTTAGAACTAAATAACAAAAGGTTCACTTTAATTAAAAAGAATAATTTAATATTTGTTGCTAATTCATCCAAACAATTTAATCAAAAAAAAGTTAATCGCGAATTAGAAAAATTATCTAAAAAATTCTTAAAACTTTACTCTAAAAAATTAGAAAATTATAAAGGTCAGATTGGTGCATTTTCTCAATTTGAAGCACTTATACAAGATTCACTGGAAGATGTTGAAGTAAATGATCATTGATTGAGCCATCTATACAAATTTCCTAAAACAACATATTTATCTCTTTTACCTTTTAATTTCTCAATCTCATCCAAATTCATTAACCATAAACATGATCTTAGTTCGTTCTTTAAAGTTCTTATTTCTTTAACTGTATTTGATATCGAATTATTTTTTCTATCCTTCCAAGCAGATTGGAGAAAGTTATAAGCAAATCCTCCTATATCGGCTCCAAGCGCAATAGATTTAGCAATATCAATTCCCGTTCTTAGTCCCCCTGTGGCAATTATAAGCTTTTGAGAAACTTTCCTAACATAGATAACACTTACGGGTGTAGGGATACCCCATTCCCTGAACACTACTGAAGGATCTCGAGTAAATCTTTGATTGTTAAAATTTTTACGTTTTGATTCAATTGCAGCAAAACTCGTTCCACCTGTTCCTCCAACATCAAAACCATCAAAACCAAGCTTATCAAGTTCTAGAGCTAAATCTTGACTAAATCCAGTCCCAACCTCTTTTGCTATTATTGGAATATCATACATTTCCCGTATCTTTTGAAAATTTTTCCGAAATAGTCGATAAGAGATATCACCTTTATCTTGTACTAATTCGTGCAAAATGTTTAAATGAATTGCCATAGCATCAGCTTTAATCATTTCTATGCAACTGTTGAAATCTTCTACTTGAAAATTTATATCACTAACTTGTCCGATTCCAATGTTTCCAATTATAGGAATTGTTGGAGCAACTTCACGAGTAACTGCAAATGAGTCTAATAGGGTTGGATCTTCAAGGCCAGCTCGTTGACTTCCTACACTCATAATTATATTTTCTTCTTCTGCTGCCTTTGCTAAAATTTCATTAATTTCTTTTGAGATAGGATGTCCACCTGTTATAGCAGATATACAAATAGGGGCAGAAACAGTTTTATCATAAAATTCTGCTGAGAGATCAATCTCATCAAAATCTATATCGGGTATGGGATGGTGAATTAAATTTATATCACCAAAATAGTTTTTGGAATGTTGTACATTATGTTCTAAAGGAATTTTAATATGTTCTATTTTTCTTTCCATTATATCTTTAGAGTTATTTTCTTTTGACATATTTTTTCTCTCTATCTGAGTCATTTCTAATAAAAGTATGTTATTTTTAAACTCTTATATTTGTACTGACTAATTTTTGATTTTTTAACGATTTAAATATAAAGTTTTCTTTTAATCCGTTTACAATTTGTACAGGAATATTGAAATCACAAATTTTTTTTATTGAATTAATTTTACCTTTAATTCCTCCTGTTACATCAATTTTTTTACCTAAATCAGCTAAATCTAAATTATCTAATTCGCTTACGAGGATCTCAGGTGCCAGTATTATTCTTTTATTTGCGTGATCTTTATCATTGATAAATATTCCATCAATTTCTGTTGCAAAAATTACCTTTGAAACATGATACTTGCTTAATTTTTCACATAACTTAAAAATGATTTGATCACCAGAAATAATTGAAAATGAAGTTTGTTTATCAAAAATGATGTCTCCATACAATATAGGAAGGATATTAAGATCTAGTATATCTTCAATGATATCAATTGATTTGGTTATAATTTTTCCATTATCCCTAGTGAAAATAACTGATGATTGAATTGATAAAGCGGGATAATTCCTTTCTATAAATAAGTTTACTAAGTATGAGTTAAACCTAACCATTGCCTGATGGGTTTCTGTCAATCCAAAAGTTTGATTAGGAATAGATCTATCAAATCCTTTAGTAATATTATATTTCTTAGCAATTGGATGTCCAAATGAACCACCCCCATGAATTAATATAAGCTTTTCATCTGCATTAATTATTTGTTGAATTGTGCTCTCAGCTATCTCTTCTCTGATAAATAATGGTTTATTTTTATCAGTTAGTAAACTTCCACCTAATTTTAATAATATAACTTCATTATCCTTTTTCAATTTCAACTCTCTCTTATCCAATCATGGTTTTCCAAGCATCATATCCTTTATTTTTGATTGCTTTAGCAATTCTTTTTTGAGATTTTTGATTCTCTGCTAAAGCAATAACTAACCCTCCTCGACCGGTACCGGTCATTTTAGCTCCCAACGCACCATTTTTCAATGAGATCTCAACTAATAAATCATTCACCTCTCCTGATACAGTAATTTCTTGGAGAAGTTTATGGTTTTGGTTCATTAAATTACCAATAGTTATCGTGTCCCCATTTATTAACGCGTTTTTTGCTTCTTCAGCTAATTTTTCATAATCTTCAAAAATTTTTCTAAATTTTTCGAGATTTTCCTCTTTCAAACGTTTAACATCAGCGACTACTTCGGTTGTTGAAGCTGTAATTCCTGAATTGGCGATTACTAGATACATTTTCTTTGAAGCTTGCATAAGATCCATAGTATTTTTGCCCCCACTCATGCTTTTTTTAAACCAAATTAATCCCCCATAGGTAGAAGCGGTATTATCAATTCCGGAGGGGGTTCCATGGTATGCTTTCTCTCCTTCATATGCCGCTTCATTTATTTTCTCGTCATCTAATTCAAGATTAAAAGTATTACTTAAGGCACGAGCTAGAGATGTACATTGGGCTGCTGAAGCCCCAACACCACTTGCAGCGATTAATGTACCCTTAAATGTTATCTTAAGTTTTTGCTTTTTAGTATCAATGTTTAAATATTCAATAACATTTTGTACAGAACGTAAAGCTTCATCAAACTTTTTTTTTTTATAACCTGGGGTAGCTGATCTTTGATCATCTATATTCCACCCATTTCCTTCAGTGACTTTTACTTCTGCTGTGGTATAAGATTCTAAAGCTGAAGCTATTGCGGGAAGTCCATACACAACAAAATGTTCCCCAAATAAGATTGTCTTCCCATATCCCTTCCCTGTACCCATTTACTTTACCTCCACAGTACCTTCTGAACCATTAACGACTAAAAGTTGTCCTGTTTTCAAAATATTAATATCAATTTTATCCACACAGGGAATTTCACTAATTATACACCCAACTGCGATAATAGTATCAATTTGTTTATTTACGATTGCAGCAGGAGCGGTATTGTTTTTCTTCATCCTATACATAGTGTATGATCCAACTGTTGAACCCTTGCCTGTGGGAAAAACCAAGATTTTTCCTGTTATAGATTGCCCTTCAAGTTCATGACCAACCTCTACTACCTTGCCAGTATCTGGGTCAATACCACCATAAAATGAAATTCCATCTTTAGTAACTATAGCTTCTGCTTCAACAGTTCCTTTATAAATTTTCCGTCCAGATAGCTTCATTGGGTAGCCTCCTCAATACATTTTTCAATAGAACCAATTTTTACTTTAAATTTATTTCGTGCACGACCATAATAACATGCTTTTGCTGAATCTACCATAATTCCCTTAAAACGTCCTTTTATTGGTGCAACAACACAACAGGTATCAGCAGCAAATTTAGCTCCCGCATCTTCAATTATTTTAGAATACCCTGCTTCATCAGCGATTCTTTTTGTAGGTCGAGCTGTTGTAATCCAGAATTCCTTTTTTACTTTCTTACCTCTTAAGAGAGATGCAATTTGTGCTATTTCGTGAATGGATGCGTGAGGACAACCAATGCTTACGAAATCAATTTCGATATCATCATCAATAAGTTCAGAACGCGCTTTATCTAGGATTTCTTGGCTAACTATGATTGGGTCATTTCTTGGTTTTGGATATTTATTATACTCGGGAGTAATTCCTTCTATGTGAAATAACGCAGTTCCTCCATAAGTTGCTACAGATGCACAGAATGATTTTAATTCTTCGACATTCGCACGGGAAATTCCGGTTATGTAAGGTATTTTCTTCCCTAATTCAACTAATTTATCCCCAATTATTTTACCTAAAACACCAAACTCATCTGTTCCTTCAACAAAAGCATCAATCTTGAATAAAACTTCCCCATGACGATTTTCATCTAAATGATATCCATATTTAGGTGTTTTTCCTGTAATTGCTGATGCTAATGCACTAGGACCTCCTTCACGGTTTGTTCGAGCACCAATCACAGAGTTAGCATAACAAACAGCGCTACTTTCTGCCCATGCAAGGTGCTGACCATAGTGAGGGGTATTACCAATTAAATATGGAGTGCAAGAACAAGTTGTAATAATTCCCATCTTTGCAAAAGCATCTATAGCTCGATTCTGATCTTTCGCAAATTCTGGATCAATCCCTAATACTTCCCAATTCTCTCGATCCATCCCTGCAGGATTTAGAGTTGTTAAAACTCTAACTTTTCCATCTTCAGCTATTTCGCTTAGGAATTCCAATCCAGCTTCTCCAAGATTAGCATATGAAACTCCAGCAATTTGAACCCCATCAACATCAACCATACATTCAGCATCAAATATATCTCCTAACGTAGTTAGAATTTCCATTGATTTCTTGGCTGCTTTTCCATAATTGCCATTTAGCATTTCTTGTTCTTCTGTTGTTAACTTCATAATTTACTACTCCATATGTTAAAAATATTTATTCACATCGACTTTAGGAAATTCTGCTAAATCAAAACTCTTTCCCTTTACTTCCAGTGGCTTAGTAAAATCGAATCCTATTTTAGTTGTCATCTTTGTCCCAGGTTCAGCACTTGGATCCAAACTGCTACCTGGTTCTTTATCTTTTATAATCATATGAGAATCTCCTTGAAAACGAGTTGCCATAGCCCATTCTACAGATAAAGGATCGTATATATCAATATCTTTATCAACGATAAATACATGTTTACAACTAGTATGACCTGCAAATGCTCCTTCTATTGCTTTTTTTCCATCGTCTTCGGTTCTTTTATCAATCTGAACTATAGCATGGAGCCAAGAACAACCACCGGGATTAACATTTACATCCAAGCATTTCACTCCGATTTCATTTACTTTTTTAAAGATAGTTGGTTCTCGAGGCATCCCCATCAATATTTTGTGCTCAAGTGCACCTGGTAGTAGAGCTTGCCATATCGCATCTTTTCGATGAGTAATCTTCTTAATTTCAAATATCGGTTCCTCCCTGATTGTATCATAAGTTTCAGTCAAATCAACAAATGGGCCTTCAGAATGTCTTTGTTCTAAATAAACACGTCCTTCTAGGATAAATTCTGCTTCTGCAGGTATTAAAAGATCAACCGACTTTGCTTTTACTATTTTAATTGGTTCTAATGCATTAGCAATATGTAACTCATCTACTCCAATGTCTACTGAAGTTGCTCCAGCAATCAAAATGTTAGGAGTATTTCCAACACAAAATGCTACCTCCAATTCACCATTTTTTTCTAAAAATCTAAAGAAATGACGCCCTTTAACTATGCGGGTCGCAAATCGATCTTTAGAAAATTGCATTGCGCGATGGAAGTCGAGATTTTGCCCATAGTCAGGATCTCTCGTAACACAAACTGCAGAACTAATGTAATTTCCTCCATCCTTCTCGCAATGAAATAAAATAGGTATTTTATCCAAATCCACCTCAGATTCTACAATTTCTTGACATGGAGCCTTAGATACAATTTCTGGTTCAGAACGTTGTTCGATAGCTTTTGAAAGCATTGGTATCAGATCAGCTGTGGTTACTCCAAAATAAGAAGCAATAACATTCTTTGTGCAAAACACATTTCCAACCACACGAAATTCAGATTCTTTCACATTATTAAAAATTACAGGAGTCGGTTCGATTTCTTTTAGAATTCCAGAAATTTCTAATTTTTTTGAAACTTCAATATCAACATTTCGAAGGATTCCTTTTTTATTTATTCCTTCTATATATTCTCTAAATCCCATAACTAATTTCATCTATACTTGTTTATCTTAATAAATTAAATAAATTAGTGGTCTTTCTTAGAGGAGTTAAAGAACCACATTTTATAAAACTACAGGTTTTTACCTTCATTTATTTTCCTTAAGATTTCTTTTGCATAATCAACTCTGATTTTTTTATCTTCTATCATTTTTTTTGCTACTTTTCCTATTAATTTGTCAGGTACACCCGCTATTTTTGCGATATTTCGAGAATGAAGCGCCATGTGACCTTTTTGAATGCCTTCTGAGGCTAAAGCTCTTAATGCTGCAACATTTTGAGCTAAACCAAGAGCAGCACCTATTTGAGAGAGTTCATTTGCACTCTTAACATTTAAGATTTTTAAAGCTAATCGCGCCATTGGATGTATTTTCGTCATCCCCCCTATAATCCCAAGAGCAAGGGGGACTTCAATTTCACCAATTAAATTTCCTTTTGAGTCTAAATCATACTTAGTTAATGGAGAATACTGTCCACTTAATGATGCATAAGCATGAGCTCCTGATTCTACAGCACGTGTGTCATTCCCAGTTGCCAATGTTAATGCTACAATTCCATTCATTATTCCCTTATTATGCGTAGTTGCGCGGTAAGGATCAGCTACGGCAAATTCATATGCATTTAGTATACCTTCAACAACCTCTTCTCCACCCAACAATTCTTTGTCAAAGGTTGCTTTACTTTTTGCAATTCGATGGGTTGCCAGATTCGATAATATACGTAGATATATTTTTCCTCTAGTTATTTCCTCAATATAAGGACTTACTGCTTCTGCCATTGTATTAACAACATTAGCACCCATAGCATCTAAAACGTTAACTAACAAATGCATTATCAGCATCTTACCTTTCTTTGTATTTAAATCCCGAAGTTCGAGATCAAGTGCACCACCACCTAATTCATTTAACAAAGGATCTTGCTCATTTGCGATTCTTAAAATTTGATCTTTATTATCTAATATTTGACTTTTCACATATTCAATATCTTCTATTTGAGTTATTTGAATTTGTGAAATCATAATAGATTTTACATTTTCTGACGTAAAACCTCCATGTTTTCTAGCAAATCTTGCAGCATTTGAAGCAGCGGCAACAACTGAGGGTTCTTCAATTACCATTGGTATTATATAGTCCTTATTATTAATTTTAAAATTAAAAGCTAAACCAAACGGTAATTGATAACTCCCAATAACATTCTCAATTAAAGTATCAATCTGACCTGATGTAAAATATCCTAAATTTTTTAAAATATTAATATCCTCTTTTGAAAGGTCAAGGATTTGTGATATTTTATTTTGACGCTCTTCTAATGATAACTTATAAAACCCGGAGATATCTGAACGAAGTTCTTTCATATTATAATTCACCTTTCTAAAACTTATTAAATTTTTCAATATCCCCCTTTAATTTCATAGATTCTGGGGAATTTGAGGGTATTATTTTGGTAGGTCCCCCAATTTTACCTTCTATTATTGCATATTCGGGGATAATATTTTTCAATTCATGAATTATTTCTTTTTTTTCGTTTTCATAGGTTAATAGGACTACTGAAGGACCAGTATCAATTGAAAAATAAACAGTATAACCTTGATTTTTACGTAAATCACGAACTTTATGCATAATTTTTAAGGTGTTTGGATCCCAAGCAATTATATTATTATTATCCTTTACAGACATTATTACGGAATGGAGACATAATGTATCATACTCGGCTAATTTACCTATTTTATGTAAATCAGAATTCTCTAATGCATTACAAAATTCGAAGATTAGATTTTTCCTTTGCTTCAACCAAGTAGGGAAAAAAGGTGACTTAGGTGCAATTTCATGAGCTTGATGAGTTTTTAATTCAGATTGTATAGGAATTGTCAGTATAGAAATATTTTCCAAAAATGATTGATGTTCTTTACGATCTAATCTAATGGCATAACTGTCAAATGGATCAATATTTGGATGACTGAGTAGGAGAGAAAAACCACCTACAGCACTACGAGAACCAGAACTAGCAAGGTATCTTGAAAATATGCTTATTAATCTTTTGTTATTCACATAGCTCTCATCATTATTATAAATAATAGTGGCTGCTGCTAAAGCAAGGGCAGAAGATCCTGAAGCAGAAGTCCCAAGACCTTTACCAATTACATCTTTACTAGTGTTTTTCAAAAAATTTCGAGAGATTAAAATTGCTTTGGTATTTATTTTTGAATAATTTCGAATAAAGTCTAAGGTAAACTTAACTCTTTCTAATTCTGCTTTTAAAGCAGGTTCTCCATTAAGAATGACTTTATCCTCCTTTAAATCTTTATCGAATTTTAAATACGATACAGTATATCCACAACTATTGTTTAAAGAGATACTTGGAAAGTAAGGAATCCTGTGTTTTGGATTTGCTATTCCATGATACTTTAAGATACCCTGAATAGGGTATGCTAAAGTATAAACATCTCCACAATCTTGCTTAAAAGTGTTTTTTAGTGGAAGATCTTGAATTTTATAATTCCTCTCAATCAAAAATTGAAGGATGCTATTATATTCTTGTTGTAATCTAGAAGTAAGATCTTGTGAAATTAAAGTCTTCATTATCATTCAAGAGGAACAGACACATCTTGAGCAAGAAAATCCCTCTTCATTAAATATTTCTCAGGAATGGGAACATAAATAGGACTCCAGTTTAATAATCCCTTGGCATTAGGATTTTGTTCATTTTCATTTTCTACTCTCCTTATTTCATACTCTAAAGATCCACCTTTGGCCGCATTGTCAGCTACTCTTACCAAGCCCTTATGAAGATAACTAAGATCATTAGGATCTGATTGAGTGATTGGATCACTTTCTAATATAGCAAAAAGAGGAAAAAATCTTTTATGAAATCCTGAATGTCCTTTTGGACAGTGATCTAATCCCTTAATATTCGGAATAATACACCCCTCATCACAAAAACTAAGAGTAAATCCCCTATTATTATTGTTTTTGTGTTCAATAATATGCCCTAATTTTATTTGTGGTTTAATATTTCCATTCTTAATTGATTCATATTCTTGAACACTCTTTTTCATCTTTAAATCAATGAAGTCATTTATGTATGGTCCAGTCTGGATAACATCTTTAAAGGCATCTTGTACTTTTAAAAGACCCGAAATACAAGTTGCTCCTGAACCGTAAGAACCAAAATATATAATATCATTGGCATTTGAGTAATTTTCAATTAAATATGCTACTTGTGCCCAGATTGCAGCATTATACATGTTCCCAAAATGCATTGGAACCCTCAATTGAGGAAGAACTCTCTCTTTCACATTGGATATTAACCATTGCGAAACTTGCTTTAATCTATTTGAGCTAAAACCGTATTCTTTTAGTTTTAAGTAGATAAATTCTGGTAGAACACTTACATCGTGTAGAAAGTGATCGAGTTTTTTCACAATTGAAGACCGAATCCCACTGTTTTCAATTTCGATTTTGGGTAAATCACTAATATGTTTTATCCAACGTTTTAGAATTATATGTTGCATTGATTTTAATGGTAATTTAGAATATGGTGCATGGAATGTGTAATAATCAGCATGGAAATCTCCAATATTCCTTATTAAATCATCATATGCTTTTAATTGAAAATTTAAATAAGTATCTTGAGAATAAGCTCCAAACGCTCTAGCATTTTTATCATTAGGAGGTCTGAAAAAATCATTAACATTCCCTGAGAATTTACCAAACTTTTTACTAAAGATAGCAATTCTAGGATTTCGTGAAATTACAAGACCAATAGCTCCTGATCCCTGGGTTGGTTCACCAGGGGAACCAAGATGGTAGGAAGAAATATCCGCACTTATAATAAGTGCTTTGTTTATTAACTCATTTTGAATCATTCCTATGGCATTGAGTATTGCTAATGTACCACCAGCACACGCATTATAAATATCTTGAGTCAATGCGTTAGACGAAATCTCTAACATTTCAGCAAAAATATTTGAGATACTCTTTGCTGCATATACTTCAGTTTCAGTACCAACAAAGAGAGCATCAATACTTTTAGGAGAGATGTTTCCTCTGAGTAAGGCGTTATATCCTGCTTTTAATCCAAGAGAAATTATATCCTCATCAACTTCAGCAATCCGCATTTCCTTGGATAACAATCCTTTTTCATACTTAGCAGGATCGACTTTTCGTGCAAGGGCAAGATCTTTCAGTGCAACGTAATGTCGGGGGCTATGAAAGCCTAAAGAGTCAATTCCTATGTTACTAAAAAGATGATCATCAGAAAGCATGGTTTGTATCCCGTGAAATATAAACTATTTAAAAGTTTGATCAGTTAAATCTTTTTTTATTTATTTAATTAGATCTTTTAGTTAAATTCTCTATTTAAACGTTGACCACTTAAACATATTTTCAACAATTCAAACTCTTAATAGTGTTAAAACTAGACAAATAGGATATTTTTTTGTATAGTTTATGTCATTTGTGTTAAAAATAATGTCTCGCAAGTATGTATTAAAAGTTCAAAAATTATTATACTCATTTAGATAAAATTAATCAACCAGTTGATTTTTTTGCCTTTAGGTCTGAAATTTTACCTTACAGTTATGGAGTAATTCGACATAATAGATTAGTCATATCACAGGAAGATATAAACTCAATTAGATTCATTTACTTTTTGAAAATTTTTTATTTTCCTCCATTTTTTTCTAAATATTAGAATCATGATGATTGGAATTAAAATATATCTAATACACTAAAATGAAAATCATTCAATTTTATATTAATAATTTATCCTCAATAGGATTACTAATTTAAATGAATAGAAGATTCAACCTGATTACTATACAATCCAACTAGATAAATTAATATCTTTAATGATATTATTAATATTGAAATTAAATAACCTTGAAATTGTTTAAATGGTATCTACATTAGATGAATTAAAAGAAGTTGCAATGGGTAAGTTACCTAAGCATATTGGTTTGATTGTAGATGGTAACAGAAGATGGGCTAAAAAAAGAAATTTAGACATTAATTTTGGGCATCTAGTTGGATATGAGAACCTGAAGAAGCGATTATTTGACTTTTTTGAAGCAGGAATTCACTATCTAAGTCTTTACATCTTATCGCTTGAAAATCTGAGAAAGAGAACTCCTGAAGAGCTTGAATATATATATGAAATAATGATTAAAGCTGTTGATACTGTAATAAATGAATCAATTGTAAAAGATGAAAAGGTAAGATTTAATGTTATAGGGAGATTCAATTTACTTCCCCCGAAGGCTAAGGAGAAAATTCAGCAATTAATCGATTTTACTAAAGACCATGATCAAAATTTTATAAATCTCTGTATCATGTATGATGGTCATGAGGAGATAGTTGATGCTGTAAGGCATATAGTGAATGATGGAATAAAACCAAAAGATATTGATGCCAATTTAGTAAAAAATTATTTGTATACTAAAGATTTTCCACCATTAGATTACATCATAAGAACAGGAATGGACGATGGTGCCAGAATTTCAGGTTTTTTACTATGGGACTCTTCTTATGCTGAGTTTAAGTTTAGAAAGGATTTATGGCCCGATTATAATAAAGAAATGGTAATCGCAGATTTATTTGATTATTCAAAGCGATCTAGACGTATGGGAAAATGAGTTTTTTACCACAAAATTTCATCTTAATCCTTCTTAAAGAAGATTAAACCTAAAAATAAATATCAGAAAGATCATTCTTTATTAAAAGAGTCTTTTTTTATATGTTTTTAAAATGTCAAATTTATCTAATATTGTCTCATTAAATATTACGAAGTTTCCTCAGAACCTATTGATTCCTGGCATGGATAATGATGTTTCAATCCAAGCAACTAATAATTCAGAGAAAAAGGAGAACTTTAGCATTGTTTTTGAAGGAGAGAATCTCGATATCACTGATATTACAGGAGAATTGAAGGAAAAGATTGAGTTTGCTCCTAAGGAAACTAAAAATTTCGATATAAGGTTAAACCCAACTGCTAGTGGTTTTGGAAAGCTAACTATAAATAGCTATTGGTTAAAAGTTGTTGAGTATACCGTTAAAATTCAGAAGATTAGAGAAGTAGTACCTAAGACCAAGTTAAACAAGATTTTGGAAGGATATAAATTCAAGGGAACAGAAAAAATTGAAACGATAAATCCAAAAGATTATCTTCAAGAAATGTCGCTTTCAGAGATACAAAAAGTCGAAGAACAATTAAACAAAATGAAGAAGAATTATGATTCATCATTATCATCTAATTCAACCAGTTCCGGAGCATTTTCAAAGGTCACAATTGAAGTTATTGATAAGACTATAAAGGAATTAGCTAAAGGTTATCTTTCAAATAAGAACCTTAACAATGCACTAGGAACAGCTTTAGAATTATCAGATTCAAACGATCGGATTAATTTTTATACTAATATAATAAGAACTTATGCATTAGATAATATAAATGAAGCAATCCAAATCGTAAATGGTTTAAATGACTTAAATCTTAAAGAAAGCTTACTTTATTCCTTAGTTTATGACCAAATTTCTCAAAATCCTATTCAAGCCTTAAATCTAATCGATA
>JBHLNR010000038.1:0-24879 GCA_048941385.1 Promethearchaeota archaeon | reverse complement strand
GAATATACAACACTTGGACGTACGGGTCTAAAAGTAAGTGTAATGGGCTTAGGTTGTGGAGGACCCAGTCGTGTAGGACAGAGTACAGGAAATAGTGATAAAGAATCAATTGCGATTGTCAAACACGCTTTAGATTCTGGAATTAATTTCATTGATACAGCTGAAGTCTACCGCACGGAAAAGATTGTGGGCAAGGGGATTAAAGGCTTTAATCGTGAAGAGATCATAATTTCAACTAAAAAATCAACGTGGGGAACACTTACCCCTGAAGAAGTATTGAAGAGTTTTGAAAGAAGTCTTGAAAACCTTGATACGGAATATATAGATATTTATCACTTACATGGTGTTATTTTACAAGATTATGACCATCTTTATGCAGAAATAGTTCCAACACTTCTTGAATTGAAGGATCAAGGTAGAATACGTTTTATAGGTATTACTGAAAGATTCAACCCTGATCCAAATCATTCTATGCTACAGAGAGCACTTCAAGATGATATCTGGGATGTAATGATGGTAGGGTTTAATATTTTAAATCAATCAGCTCGAGATAAAGTTCTAGTAAAAGCAATTGAAAAAAATATTGGTATATTGATCATGTTTGCTGTTCGACTTGCCTTAAGTAGACCAAAACGCCTTAAAGAATGTATTCATGAACTAATCGAAAAGAAACAGATTAAAGCATCTGACATAAACCTTGAAAATCCACTCAACTTTCTTATACACGACGATGGAGCCGAAACTCTAGTAGATGCTGCATATCGCTTTTGTCGTCATGAACCAGGCGCACACATAATTCTTTCTGGTACAGGAAATATAGATCATCTAAAAGATAATCTTAAATCTATTTTAAAGCCACCATTGCCTAAGGAGGATGTATTAAAGCTTAAGAAGATTTTTAAGAACGTGGATTCAATTTCAGGGCAATAAAAAGATTAAAGAAATTAAATTAACCAAAAGATTATATTATAAAGATTAAATAATCTTTATTATTAGCTTAAAAAAAATAATCAGTAAACTTGATAAAAATGATTTGGAATACAAGATTAACCAAAATGATGAATACTCAATACCCAATTATAATGGGTGCTTTTGCCATAATAGGAAAAGCGGAGTTTGCAGCAGCATTTTCAAATGCGGGTGGATTAGGTATCATCACAGCATTAAATTATAATACTAACGAAGAATTTCAAGATGAGCTTGATAAGATGAAGAAGCTAACTGATAAACCTTTTGGTGTGAATTTCACAGTAATGCCTCCTCAAGTTAGACAGAGGAATCAACGAGCTCATTCTGAAGAGTCATATTTTGATTTTGTAGACATAACTTTAGATGCAGGTGTTAAAGTTATTACCACTTCCGCCTATAAAGCAGCTGAAATTGGTAAAAAAGTTCATGATGCTGGAGCTGTTTGGTTTCATAAAAGTGCTACTGTAAAACATGCAATATCCGCTGAAAAGAATGGAGCTGATGCGGTAACTATTGTAGGACTTGAAGGGACGGGATTTAAAAACCCAAATCAAAACACTACTCTTGTTAATATGACAATGGGAAGGAAACTGTTAAAGATTCCATTAATAGCAGCAGGAGGAATTGGAGACGCGAGAGGTTTTCTAGCGGCTTTAGCAATGGGTGCAGATGCTGTGTGTTTTGGAAGCGCAATCATGGCTACAAAGGAAAGTCCTGCTTCAGATGTATGGAAACGACAAGTTCTTACTCAAGATATCTTTGACGAGCAATTCTATAAGAAAATCTATCACCTAGAATTACGTGACAGTCCAGTAGGGTCAATGGCAGTCGGGCATGTTGATAAAGAAACCACAATCAAGGAATTTATTGATAATATAATATCAGGAGCAGAAAGAATTCTTAGAAATTGGGGTTTCAGTGGTGATGAGTATAAAACTTATTAAATTTTTCAGTTGTATTCTTATTTTGTTTACTTCTTTCTTCTATTTTCTTCATTTGTTGTAGTTTAAACGTTTATAAAAAACTCAATTCTATTGAACAATGATCCAAATATTTTTTAATTAAAAAATAACTATCTCATTTAGGAATCAAGAATATATAAAAATGAATCCAGTTTTGAATTCAAGAAGACTATTTTACATTGTCCTTTTTTCAGTTGTTTTTCTATTTTTAATTGGAAATATTCAGTTGGTGTCCGCATCAAATGGCACACAATCTTTAGAAATTAATACAGAGTTTGAAATGATTGAATATTCAATTTCAGAAGGAACTTATTCTGATATTAATGATATTATTCTTGAATTACCCTCATCTACGTGGGGAATTGATGATATAGAGATGAATTTTACGGATGTAGAATTTGGACTAGAAGTTAAAACAATTGAAGATAATCCGACGGATATGGTTACTATTGCAAAATTTGATGATAAATATGGTTATAGTGTTCAAATAGTAATTGATGATCCCACTATTATTTATAGCGTTTTAATATATGGAAACAACGAATCAACCATAAACTTACCCATTTATGTTCAGATACATGGCTACGATAATGTAACTAATTCCCCAAATAGCACGGTTTTTGGAATGCCTATTTTATTAAATATGTCTTATTCTTTAACCCCTTCATGGCATTTACAAACTTTTTCGAATCCAATAAACCTTTCCAAAGGGAACTATTATCTCGTAATAGATGGTACTTCTATTGGAGAGAGTCCCAAAGCTATTTACAATTGGTATTATAATAATACATCTCCTAATTATCCTAATTTACATATTTCTGAGTATGATGGTACATCCTGGACTACAGGAGTGCAAGGAACTCCTCTTCTTCATAAATTTATTCAAAAAGTTAATTCATCTTTCTTCCCTGAGGAGATAAACATGACAGCAGAATTTGATGGAACTTCATTTCAAATTTCAAATGGAGAACATCCTGGAAAAGGATATCTAAAGAAATATAATATTAATTATCAACCAAATAATAAAGATATTAAGATTAAGATAAAAAATAATAAAACTACAAGCTTAGATTTTAATCTTAATTATAGTATTAATATCAATAATGAATTTTTAGCATCTAGTCTTTTAAAAATTCAATATAATTCAAGCAACATTTGGTCAGTCTTTCCTAGTATAGAAAGAACATCAAATAATCATACCGTCAAATTTTATTATCCATATAGTTGGGATAATATCGTAGTATCAAAGAATCAACAAGATATCACCGCAGAGATAGTTTTTGATGTAATAAATAAGATTCTTATCATACCGAATGAAACAATTGAAAATGGAGCAGAATGGGAAATACAAGCCTATTCCTCAAGTATTGGAATTAATCTCAATATAATTAAAACCGAATTTGAAGGGGGACAAGATTTACAATTTTCAATAGGTTCTCCAATTCTTAATGGTATCTATGAATTCAGGTTAATAGATCCACTGGGAAGTGTCCGATACCAAGAAGCAATCACTCTTCCTACGGATAATAATTTATTTTCATATCCGATCCCTACCAATATACTGGAAGGAGATTATATTGCATATGTTTACTGGTATAATCAAACTGACGCAGGGGTTCAATCTCAAGTATTTTCTCTATTTCCGTTAATAACTCCCAATTTACCTCCAGAATTTCCAATTTTCTTAATACTTTCTATAGCTTTAATTAGTGGTCTAGGATTAGTTGGCGGTGTTTCTGGTTATGTTATCATTAAAAAAGCAAAAACAAGACATACTGATAAATTAAGACTTGTTTTAGAAAAGTGTAGTGATGTAATGAATCTAGAATATGTTATAGTTTTGGATAAGAAATCTGGAATTGATGTATACTCTGAAGCTTTTGGAGAAAAAAAAGTGGATGCAACGCTCATCTCAGGATTTCTCCAAGCAATTCAAAATTTTGGTAGTGAAGTCCTTGGGAGAGCGAAAGATTCCCGTACTTTTAAAGTTGAGTATCGAAAATCAATTATCATAATGGCTGAATTTGTAAACTTAAGGTTAATTGTAATAACGAAAGAAAGCCCCTCAAAAAATTTCTTTTATACTGTTGAATCGTTGGCCTATGATATATATAAAGATTTTGGAGATTCATTTGATAGATTCGATGGAGTTCTTACAGAATTTCAAGGAATAAAGAAACTATTGGAAAAACATCTGAATGTCTCAATTCTTTATCCTCTAACGATTAATCATTCACTGAAAACAAAACTCACTCCAGAAGAAAAACACTTAGTTCAAAGAGCTTTAACTTTCATGCAAGAGAGTGATTTTAATTACTTTTATGTACTTTATCTCCTTCCTGATAACGTATGTACTCCCAAAGACTATGAAACTATCTTACAATTAATTCAAAAAGGAATTTTCACTCCAATCGATAAAGATTCAAATTAAATTTTTTATTTTCATAAAAAAAATTGTGATTAAATTTATTTTATTCTAAAGGAAAAAATTCAGGCATATCCCCGGGTACTTTTAGTTTCCATTCAGGTCTTCTTTTTTGAAGGAAAGAAACTACTCCTTCTCTTGCGTCTGGTTGTTGTCCCGTCCATCTAAAATATTGGCTGTTAATCCTTTCTGCTTTAATAGCGTCAGTTTCAGTTAGAAATTGATATAACATTCTTTTGGTGAGGGTTACACTAACAGGAGCACTTAACAATATTTCATCAGCGATTTCATATGCAGTTTCCATTAATTTATCATCAGGTACAACACGACTAACAAGTCCAAATTCCAATGCTTCCTTAGCATTGACGATTCTGCCCGTATACATTAATTCAGCAGCTTTACTTACACCTATAATACGAGGTAAAATCCAGGGGCATGCAATTTCAGGTATCACCCCACGTCGATTAAAAACAATACCAATCCGAGCACTTTCTGAGGCAATTCGGATATCAAAAGGTAATATAAAAGTAACTCCTACACCAACAACAGGACCGTTTATTGCAACAATTACAGGTTTTTTCAGTAAGAAATAGCGGTTAATAAGACTACCAGCACTCCTCGATCCTTCATCCACTTCTTGAGGGCGACTAGACCCATCAAAAGTACTACCCCCTCTGGACAAATCAGCACCAGCACAAAATCCTCTTCCAGCTCCAGTAATTATTGTGACTCGCAAGTTGGGATTATTTTCTACCTTCTCGAGTGCATCCCATATTTCGTTATTCATTTCATAGGACCAAGCATTAAGGCGTTCAGGTCTATTTAACGTTATTTGGGCAATCTCTCCTTTAGTTTCAAAAATAATTAATTCATAATCCATTATTCATAAACCTCTTTTTTTAACTCCATGAAAATTAATTTTTATAATGAAATATAAAACGAATGGAAATATATAAGTTAATAAATTTTATACGAATTCAAAACGGTTGATAAGTTAATTAGGAACTATTCTTAATTAGGTAATAATATGCCGAAGTTCACCGAACGAACTACGTTAAAAGAGATAATGAAGTTTGCCAAACGAGAGTACCGAGAACTACGCCCTCAAATTGTTTAAGTGTTACGAGTAAAAAATGTAAAGATAATCTCAAAAGGAGGACCAATTCCTACTATAATGGCAAGGAAGGCACATGTTCCTTATTTTCTCATTGTCTTAGATTATGGTGACATCTATAGGCTATATAGTTTTAGCAAGGATGGGACCCCATTATATGGAAAACATACGGAAAGAGCATAAAAACGATGAACTAAATCAAAAACTCTACTACAAATGAATTTACAATCCTTTAATCAAGTAATTTCATTCTCTATTATGGATTCCTTAAATTAAACCCACAGTTTACACAAAACTTCTGAGTTTCGGAAAGTAATTTATTGCCACAATCAGGACAGAATTTTAATTGATTCTTTATTGTTTCTTCCGTTGTGGAGGGAGTTGATACATATATTTTCTTTTTTGGAAGCGATATCTCATCTCTATGTGCTCTAATATATCGTGCATACACGTAGCCGGTAATAGAAATTCCACTCCCAATAAATAACCCAAACACCCCTAAATGAGGATTCACAATTTCCCAAAAATTATAAGGACCAGGCCAGGCCACTTCTAAGCTTAACATCCAGCTAATGGTAGAAATTATGGTTGCAATCGAAGCCCCTAATAATGCGTTCCCCGTTGGTCGTTTATCTCTTATACTTCTCTTATACCTCCGTACTGACGCGAACAACACACAGATACATATAAAAATGCTAATTGAGCAAACTATTGACGGAATAAGAACCTCTGGGTTTTCAGCAAAGATAGCTTCTGTACCATATCCATTTAACTCTGTGACACTAAGCGCCCATATCCAAATATACATCGAACGACCATAATCCGAAACATAAGCCATAGGTGAAAGAAAACCGATGAGTACTAATATGGCACCGGTAAGCTGAATATCCCATATGTATTTTGATCTAACTTGATTGGCCATGATTTCTCGTTATATAATAAATCTTCTTATTATTTTAAACTTTTAACATAATAACGACTAAAGAAATTTTAAATTACAGTATATATAATAATTATAACATGATAAAGACTAAAATAACTGAAATGTTAAAAATAAAGACACCTATTTGCGTCGGAACAATGGCAAATATATCTTATCCTGACTTTGTTGCTGCAGCAAGTAATGCAGGTGCTTGTGCTGTATTGGCAAGTGCTAACTATAAAACTCCTGAGGAGTTACGTGAGGGGATTAGAAAAACACAATCATTAACAGACCAACCATTTGCGGTAAATATTAATCTTTTTCCCGCAATGATGCCACCAGAAAAATTGGAGGATTATGTAACTGCAACATTAGATGAGGGTGTAAAAATAATAGAAACAAGTGGTCATAAGGCTCCTGCAGATCTGGTGCCAAAATTTAAGGAAGGGGGTGCTATTTGGATACACAAGTGTGCTGGTGTCAGATATGCTAAAACAGCCGCAAGATTAGGTGCTGATATTGTTACCGTCGTGGGTTATGAAAACGGTGGTGCAACAGGAACTTTGGATATTGGGACTTTGGTGATGACCCCTTCAGTTGTAGATGCGATAGACGTTCCTGTAATTGCAGGTGGAGGTATTACAGATGGAAGAGGTATTGCTGCTGCTCTTGCCCTTGGTGCTGAAGGAGTAATCATGGGGACAAGGATGATGGCTACTAAAGAATGTCCTCTACATGACAACTTAAAACAAGCATTTGTGCAAGCAGCGGAAACTGATACTCATTTAGTCATGCGTTCTATTCGTAATACTCATAGAGTATGGAGGAATCAAGCAGCAGAGAAAATAATCGAATTGGAATCTAAAAAAGCATCTTTACAAGAAATTATTCAGGTTGCTTCTGGTGAAAATGCCCGAAAGATGTACACTGAAGGTGTTTTAGACGTAGGAATGATAAGCTGTGGCCAAGGTGTAGGATTAGTTAAGGATATTCCAACTGTAAAGGAATTAATTGACAGGATAATGAATGAAGCCGAAGAGGTAATCAATAGACTAAAAAAACTTTCTTAATTAAACGTTTTTTTTATTTTTATAATTGATAAGTACAGGATTTGAGATTTAGATCAGGTAATTTAAAAGAAGTATTAAAAAAGAAAAAAATAGAAAATTAATAAATACACTATTTTAACATAGAATTATTTGATTTTATTGCTTTTTCTGCGTCACTTACTAATCTTTTGATGATATCATTAACATCATCAATACTGTCAATGATTCCAATCGATTGGCCAAGTAATACTGCTCCGGTATCAGTATCTCCCTTATAAACCCTATCGTAAGCACCCGCATCCTTTGCCATTTGCTCAAGGGTTAAAGATTTTTCATAGGCAATCATTTCCTCTTTAGATTGTGGTGCTGGATGTTCTAAGGCATATTTATTCTTATATAAACGAATAGGGCCAAATGAACCTGTGAATAGTCCGGTATCCTGTGGTTTCCCTGGGGGAATTAGGGCTTTATATTTTTCATGAAATTCGCTTTGTTTTGAAGCAATAAAGCGCGAACCCATAGCTACTGCCCCTGCACCTAGAGACAATGCTGCAGCTAACCCTTCTCCAGTAGCAAAACCCCCACATGCTATTTTAGGTAGATCAGGAAAAAATTTATTAACTTGCTGAAGTAAAACTAAGGTAGACACTCTTTCATACGATTGGTGACCTCCTCCTTCTGTACCAGTACAAACAATTCCATCCACCTCAGCTTCTACACATTTCTGTGCTAACCAGACAGCAGGTGCTACATGAAAGTGCTTAACATTCGAGTTTTCCCTTAATTCCTGAAAATCCTTAGAAGCAGGTAATATTTTTGATGAACCAGCAGAAGTTAACCAATACACACACTGTTCTCTCATTCTTTGATTGTTCAAGACCATTTTTGGTACATCAGTACACATTTCTTGAACTCCACGATTATTTCGGGATGTAAGAAAATTAAGACCAAATGGCTTGTCAGTGTGTTCAATCATATATTCTAAACTTGCTTTATGTTCTTTTACCGGATCTGTCCCTACTATATTAACATTCGATAAAACACCTAATCCACCCGCTTCACTAACTGCTAGAGCTAGATCACGAGTGTAGAAAGGTCCCATTGGGGCACTAAATATAGGATGTTTTATCCCAAACATTTTTGTTATGTTAGTTTCGATCATTTAATATATCACCTAAAGTTGTTAATTGGTTAAATCTTTAGAATTTTTAAAAGTTTATTACTTATACAAGTAAATTAACAATTTTAATTCCTATTTCGTAAAAAAGATGAATGATCTATTATGAATTTTTATACCATTAGAGAACCGAAAACTAATGAAATTCATAAAAGCATATTAACTATGTTAAGATCTTTTAACAGACCTTTTTTTGACCATATTAAGAAGGAGAGGGATGTGTGGTTATATTTACTTAAGAATAAGATTGCGAAATTCTTGATTGCAGTTAAAAATGATAATGTGCTTGGTGTTGGGGGATTATTTATGTTTCAAGATGCTGCCAGTATTGGTTATATGGGTGTTTTACCAGAATTCCGTTCTCAAGGTATAGGCTCTGATATTTTCCAAAAATTAATGGATATAGCTTTAAATGCAAGTTATAAAACAATCAATCTTTATGCTTCAAAACTAGGCGAGCCAATTTACAGAAAATATGGCTTTCGAGGTAGTTACTATGCGAACATGTATTCAGTACCAATTACCACACCTATAACAGAAATTAAAGAGAAAAACATTAAAGTAATATCAAGAATCCCCAATTGGGTCTTGGATCTTGATAGAGAAACAGTAGGTTTTGACCGATCGGTTTATTTAAAGGCGAGAGTCTCCCTCAGGGCAAAACTATTAATTAGAGAAAATCAAGGATATGGATTAATCTCAAATATTTTATCAAATATAAGGTTAGGTCCTGTTTTGGCAATTAATCAGAAAACTGCAGTAGATATAATCAAGAAGGGCATCTCCTTAGGAGCTGAAAGTATAATAATTCCTAATCATCCATTCTTTCAAAAAGAAGTTATAACACTCACAGGCTTGACTAATAAGGGAGATCCTAATCTAAAGATGGTTTATGGAGAAGAAGTTACTGGAAAATTAAGTTCCCTTTACGCAATTGGCACTTATGCAAAAGGGTGAACTTATTTTATTATATTTAACATATATAATTATATTTTAGGGGTAATTATATGATTTGGCTTGGAGTTTTTTTTAGCTTTTTAGCAGTAATAGCTTGGGTTATAAGTACATTAATTGTTAGTAAAGGAATTAAGGAATTAAAAGAGGCTTATAAACCTATTTTTGACAAGCCTAAAGATTATTCATTAAAAATAGAAATTGTTTTTACATATCTCGGAATCACTTTATTAACAGGAATCATTATTCTCTCTTTAGTCATCATTCCTTTATTGGTAACCTCTGAATTTTCATTTTCTGGACTTTTAATATTAGGTGGAATTTTTTCTTTTAGCCTTGGTACAGGATTATATTATTTCTGTACTTTAGTTTATAGAAAAGCAGAAATCGCTTCACAATTTTCTAGATTTGGTCCTTTTTTTAATATTATTATAGGTGTTGCTGTATTTGGTGAATTATTTTCCATTTTTGACTTTTTTTCTCTAATATTACTAAGTATTGGTATAACTTTATTTTTAATTATCACCTGGACAGGAAAGTTTGGGATAATTGGATTTTTCCTAGGTATTCTAACCTCCCTGAGTTGGACATTGGGAGGATTATTTATGAATTTAAGCTTTCTAACGACTCCAGATAATCCACTTAAACCTTTAATCTTTTCCTTTTTCAGTCTTCTATTTGGTTTCGCTTCATTATTGATATTCGTTCTGATATATATGTTAAAAAACCAACAGAAGAAGAAATTAGAAGGTATAAATATGAGTTTTATTAAGGTTAAGAAATCTGTCAGGAAATATTTTATTTTGCATGGTGTTTTAAGTATTTCCATTGGACATACTGCAAATTTTTTTGGAATTCTGCATTTAGGTGTATCCGGAGTCGCATTTATAATGAGTCTCTGGCCAATTCTTTCCCTACTTGTTGGGTACCTATTATTTTCGTCATCACCCGATTATATGAGGTATAAAAGGCATTTAAAAGGGCTTTTTTTAACAGCAATAATCCTACTTCTCGCTTCAATCATATCAATCTTTTGATTTTTTCCCAATTACGCCAACGTATATGACTGTTTCATTGATACCATCAACTTCCAAAATCTGGTTTAATTCATCATCAAAAATTGCCCCAATAGTGCAGGCTCCTAGACCCAATGCCTCAGCAATCAGATAAAGATTCTGCCCAACGTGTCCAGCATCCAAGTAAATATAACGATAGCATCGCTGAAGATATTTCCATTTTGATCTTTCGATAATCGCAGTCCATATAAAATTCACGGCAGAATCATATGCGATCCTTTGATCTAAGCATCCTTTTGTAACTTCACTTCGAAAATCACCAAGTTTCAGCAATTCAAGATTATGGTCCCTTATATTGTAATGGTATATTCCCCTTTCTAAGTTTTCAGCATTATTAATTACAGGATACACTTCAATTGGATACAAACCTCCTGCAGAAGGAACAGTTCTAAATGCAAATTGAGGAAATCTTCGAGTTAATCCTGTCATGCCAAATAATAATAAACTCAATTGTTCAAGAGTTATCGGTTCATTTTTGAAATTTCGAGTTGATTTTCTATTAATTATAACCTGCCAAAAATTAATACCTTCATCAAAACTAGGTGTAGGCAACTTAATTGTTTTTATCGCATTTGGGTAAGCCTTATAAGTTTCAGGTTTTCGAGACCAATCCAATCGATGCTGTGGTAATTGATTTCTAATATATTTTGATTTCTCTTGAAAATTATCTCCATACTTCTCAGTCATAATAGAATTAGATTAATGAGTACTTTAAAGCTTTAATTTTATATTTTAGAAATCGGTTATTGTAAAAATTATTTAATTAATAACTATTTCTTTTATAAGATTTATATTCCTTAATTAAGGTTCTTTCAAATGGAAGGAGAAGAATTAGTAGTTTACAGAAATTTGCAAGAACATCTAGATAAGTTACCTATTGGATTTCCTCCTACAAAATCGGGAGTAGAGTTAAAGTTATTGAAATATCTATTTACCTTAGAAGAAGCTAAAGCTGTGACCAACCTTAGCCTTACCTTTGAGCCAATAGATGTGATATATAAACGGATGATAAGTCCTCAAGTATCAATCGAACAATTTCAAGAATTATTAGAAAACTGTGTGAGAAAGGGAACAATTCATTATCAGAAAGTAGATAATGAAAAACTATATGCAAATGCAATGCTAATTATAGGCATTTTTGAATATCAAGTAAATAAACTTACCATGGAATTTATGGATCTAATGAAACAGTATGGAGAAGAAGTGTTTGATGTGGAGTTATTTCGCACACGAATCTCTCAAACACGTATTATTCCTGTGGAGAAAAGCGTCACTTACGAAAATTCTATTGAAACGTATAATAATGTTAGAAAAATTATAGAGGAAGTAGAAGAACCAATTGTTGTCACCAATTGTGTTTGTCGTCAAAAACAAGATGTTCGTAGGGAAAGAGATCCCTGTAAACTTACAGGTAGATATGAAACGTGTATTGGATTTGGCCATATAGCTCAAATGTATATTGACCAAGGTTGGGGACGAAAGATCACTAAAGAAGTAGCCTTGGAGATTCTAGATCTGAATGAAGAAACTGGTTTAGTACTTCAACCTGGTAATGCTCAGCGCCCTTATTTTATATGTAGTTGTTGTGGATGTTGCTGTGGGCTATTGAGAGACTTGAAAAAGATAAATAATCCAGTAAAATTTTTAAAAACTAATTATTTTGTTGAGGTTGATTCTAATTTATGTTCAGGATGTGGAGTATGTGTAAATCGTTGCCAAATGGATGCATTAACTCTTATTGATGATATTTCAACAGTTAATCGGAAAAAATGCATAGGGTGTGGACTTTGTGTTGTAACATGTTCTACGGAAGCGATAAAATTAAAAAATAGGCAGAAAGAATTCTCTCCTCCTAGTACTACGGATGAATTAAATGCTACTATTTTAGCAAAGAAAAAAGAACTAATAGCTAAATACAATCAATCAAAAAGATAAATTAGGAGAAAAATTAATTTTTGATATGTAAATACTGAATTACTAGATAAAGAAAAAAAAATTAATTGAAAATTGTTAAGTTTCTTTAATTAAATTATACTCGGAAGGAGGTATCCGAAATGTCCATGCGAGCGCCTCCCTACAGTTTCTTACATCATTCGGAACACTTAAGAAATAAAAGTCACCGGTGGAGGTATCCTTTACTCGAATATAACGATAGATGGTTCTCCTATTAGATGGATAATAATCAAATAGAATGGAAGCATCTTCTCTATGAATGATCCGAATTCTGCTATTATCACTGTTAAAATAAAAAGGAAAGTTTTTTTCAAGATAGGCTTTAATTCGATCATGTACTTTTATCAAAATTTCTGCATATGTCTCTTCTTTCATGAAATATCACTTTTTAATAGAAGATTTAATCACATACCCTACGCTCAATAGGGGCTGCTCTACCACCACCTAAATATTCCCTTTGACGAATAACCATATAATTGCCTTCCTCAAGCGCAATAGGTAGATGTTCGTCATGAACTATTCGCGTTTTATGCTTTGCTTTAACAAATAGATCTGAACTACTGTTCAACAACTCGTATACTGCCCCGTTTTCAATAACGTGAGCATGTCCGGTTAATTCTCCCTCCGCAACTATGCCTGTTTGCTTTGGAATTAGGTTAAATGGTAGATGATCTATTTTTTTAAATAGGATATCTCCTTGACGGTATAATCTTTTTACAGGGCTGGGATTGATAACCATTTTACTCTTTAAATCATCGTGTTTTTTAACTAACCAACTATCAATCTGGAAGGTTTGCCAGGCATCTGAATTTTGATCAATACGATGGATATTTCGAATTAGGGATATGGGAACCCACAGTTCTGTAAGTGATGTAAATCTGAGCAATAGTGCTCTATCATTCTTTGACTTGATGTATGCCTCAATAAAAACGAAATTAGGTAAAATGTCTTTAGGTTTCTGTTTTTGAATCTTCTCCTGTGATAAATGCTCACATAAAATAAGAAAAGCTTCTATTTGATTAAAATCTAGAGAAACAATATGACTATCGACCTTAATATTTAGGAATGTATGACTTGTATCCTCCCAATAAAAAGAAATTCGATTGTTTTGTTGTAGAAATTTAAAAGAAGACTCTATGTTCCGTAATACAAGTATTAATTCATGTAATCCAAACAAATCTATTTTAAAGTTTTTTCCTTCTCCAGTTTTTTCCCATTTACCATTTAGCTTCTTTTTAGTCAACCCGATATAAAAAAAAGGTTTTGAGGTAGAAGGACTGCAAGCAATCAGTCTTAAATCATTGTTTTTAAAAATATAATGAAGATGGGTTTCTGTCATAAAATATGGAAAATCAAATTAATTTTTAAATACCATCAGACCCCTGACTTACTATATCACTCATTATTTTTTTAAGAGTAACTAGTTAGAGTCTTAAGAATTTCATCAGGGTTCACTATTGAAAAAAAAAGATAAAAAACAAATTTTTTAATTTTTACCTGTAACAATGATTTCGAATGTTTCTTCTCCCGTTTTGGGGGGTACTACTAATTCATCCTTTTTTCGGAGTTTTATTGCTTCAGCAGGGCATGATGGAACACAGTTTCCACATCCAAGACATCGTGTTAAATCTACTTTAGCTATCTCTGTCTCTTCTTCAAATAACATTGCATTAGTCTGACATTGATCAACGCATGTACCACAACCTTCACATAATTCAGAATCTACCACTGCGTAAAAATTGCTAGCCCAAAAATTCACTGGATTTGGAACTGCCTTATGAAGAGTTAATATCCCACAACAACATCCACAACATGAACATATAAAATCTGGTCCCTGTGCATTAGAGGGTTGCAGTACTAATCCATCTTCCTCATTTTTACGTAGAATCTCGAGTGCTTCTTCGTTGGTAATTACTCTACCGGATAATTCTTCAAGATTTCCCGAATCTATTACTGATTTTGCACCATCTCGAAAGATCATACATGTTTCCGTCCTATCCGTTTTTTTACATGGTTCCCCTCTACGTTTAGCACCCTTTCTGCAGACACATGGAATTATAACAATTGGATCGACTGTTTTTTTAATAATATCTTCAATTTCATCATAGGTTCCAATATGATGTTCTGGAGTAATACTCTGTTCTATAGGGATGGTGCGCATCTGAGGGATTTTAGATCTTATAAAAGCCATCCAAAACACTAAATCGTTTGAATAAGCTTCCATAGCTTCGATTAGTTCGGGAGTGGGATCGAAAGCTGCAGCTTCAGCCATCCCAACAACGTAAGGTATATTTCGATATTGTTTTACACCTTCCTTCTTTCTATAACCAATAACACCCCGCTTTGCGGTCTCATCCAGAATTCTTTCCATCTCTTCCATAGAATAGTCAAATTTTTTCGCACGTTCATGAATTTCAGCAAGAGACTCATACTTGTAAGTTAACATTACTGCCAATTTAGCTTGTTCAAGTGGAAAAAGATGCTTTAATAACCGAATATCTGAGCCTGACTTCGCAGCAGGGAAACCAACTGTCTGTTCATCTAAATGAATTTGAAGATTTCGAAAAATTTCATCAATTTCATTCATTCAAAATACCTCTTATGTTCATAAATTCCTCTTAAAATAAAATATTCGCAGTAGAACAAATTTTTTTGGATTAAAGATTAATTTAATTTTTTGAGTTATAAATTTTTGCCTCAAAACTAAAAAAACTATAAATGCTGAAATGATATATATGAATTTAATTCAAAAATTTTATGTTAAATTAAAGTAAGAATATTATATGTGTCCAATCTATACTGAAAAAGAAACAGAAGTTTACAGAAGATTTGGTCAAGGTATGTTAAGTTTACGTCAAAATGCAAATCAAGGATTAGGAACTCTTGTTGAAAATCTAGCAAAAGAAAAACCAAATCATATAGCTCTTCGTCATAAAGATGACTCTTGGACTTGGCAAAAATTAAATGAAAAGAACAATCGATATTCCAACTTTTTTCTAGAACTAGGTTTGAATCCAGGTGAAACTGTATCACTCATGTTAGAGAATTGTCCAGAATATCTCTTTTCTACAACAGGAATAAATAAAATTCAAGGAGTCTGCGCTTTAATCAATTTCAACTAAAGAAGACAGGCACTGAAGCATTCTTTCACAGTTGTTTTTAAAAATCTTGGTCTATTTGAGGGTAAATTTAAGTTTTTTATATATTGAGAATGAAACGAAATTCAGTGTTATGAGTTATAAAAAAGTATTATATAGGAAATTTTTTATAAACTTGAATTGAAGTAAAATTATTAAATTAATCAAAAGCTTTATAATCTAGTAAGAACATCTTAAAAATTTATCCAACGCATTAAAATTTATGAATATTTCTAAATTTAGGAATTTAATAATACTATTTGTTATCTATGTTGTTTTTTGGACAGTAACCATAAGTATTCTAGAAATTTTATTCCGGCCAGCCATTCCAATAACGTTAACTCGTTTTGTGCCTTTGGATGATGTGCTTTTGGAACTAGAAATTATATTCATTTTTATACTCCCTCTTTCTGCATTGGTTGGATTATTTATTGGAGGCTTCCTCATAAGTCCAATTATTCTATACCTACATAAAAAGCTTTATGGTTCAAAGATGCATTATGGCATTCAATTGGAACACCGAACAGAAAGATCCATACTATTTTCTCGAGGTTTTTTTCCAGTGCTAATGGCCATTAATCTTTCTTCTATTTTTTTGACACCAAATGTAGTTCAATATATATTATCTGCGGATGTAACAAATACTTTTGACAATGTTTCTAAAATTCCTATGTTAACAAGATTTTTCGCTGATGCAATTTTATTAATTTTAACATATGGATTTACTTCAATTTTATTTTCTTCAGTATGGTTTTTAAAAGACTCTGGAATAATCTATTCAAATAAGAAAAAAATAGAGAATTCTTCAGAACCAATCGTACTACGTTCTGTAGGAGATTGGTTTCAAACAATTCTCAGAAGTTACGCTGGTATTGGGGCAATTATTACTTATATTTTAGTTGTAAACGACTTTTTTAATAGGTTTATTGATAATTATGGATTGCCTGGGAATGTTTTTAACATCCCTAGCCTAATATTATGGTTGGGAATGCCACTTTATTTAATGATATCTTTAGTTCCTACAGTTATCATTAATGATTTATTAAAGAAAAAGAGAGTAAATTATATTCGAAAAATAAGTAAGAAGTTAGGGATTCAAGATACCGCCGTTATCACCTTTGAATTTAAAAAAGAAACAGAACCTTAAACTAACCATTTAGAACTACCATAAAAATATAAAATTCTTTAATAACCTTAGGTTAGTCTATATATATAAAAACGAAGAATTAGTAATTATGGAAATTATAGTAAATACTTCTTTAGGGAAAATTGAAGGAGTTCAAGAATCAAATCATCAATCATTTTTGGGGATCCGCTACGCTAAACCCCCCGCGAATGAGTTACGTTTTAGTGCACCTCTCCCAATTGAAGCTTGGGACGGTATCTATAAAGCTAGTAGTTTTGGTCATAGTGCTCCTCAATATGATGGGGGTCAAGGAGCTATTAAAGATACTTCTGAAGATTGTTTATACTTGGATGTTTATACTCCCAAGGCTGATGATGAAAAAAGACCTGTAATGGTGTGGATT
Source organism: Promethearchaeota archaeon (assembly GCA_048941385.1). GTDB lineage: Archaea > Asgardarchaeota > Lokiarchaeia > Sigyniarchaeales > SOKP01 > Loki-b32. Next base: position 7,612 of record JBHLNR010000038.1, on the reverse strand, counting down.
CATGGTGGGGGATTTGTATTTGGTTCAGGGAGCATGGGTTATGGTAAGGGTTATGGAAATAAAATAGTACCAAGAGGTAATATTGTTCTGGTTACAATCAATTATCGATTGGGAGTATTTGGTTTTTTTAATTGGCCTGGTGTATCAAAAAATAATGGATTGCGGGATCAAATTTGTGCTCTTGAATGGGTTAGAGATAATATTCGATATTTCGGTGGAGATCATAATAATGTAACTATTTTCGGCCAATCTTCTGGTGGACGGGGAGTTACGTCATTATTGGCAATGCCTTCTGCCAAAGGATTATTCCACAAAGCAATCCCCCAAAGTGGTACAGCACATCCTTATGCTTATGATGATACACCAAGTAAGAAAGCTTCAGAAGATTTGTTTGCTGTATTAGGAATTAAGATTGGGGATATAGATTCATTACGAGAGGTAGAATGGACCGAAATAAATAAGGCTCAACATGAAATTTTCGGAAAATTAAATCCAAAAGAACATCGAATTTTATTCCCTTTCAGACCTATAATTGATGATGAAACTATTCCAGTTTTACCTTTGGATGCCATTCGGAATGGTTTCGCAAAAGATATTCCTTTACTTATAGGAAACACGGTGGATGAGAGGAAAGTATATAATAGAGGATTAATCAGAGCAAACCAAATTGAATTAATACATAAAAGACACCAAAAAATCGATGAGGCTGCTCTTGTAAGATTTACTAATAAATATATGAAATTCTACGGTAAAACAGAAAAAGATGCAAAAAAGTTAATTGAGACATATAAAAAAGCTAGAAAGGGTAAATTGCCAATAGAACCCCATGAAATTGGGTATACTATAAACACTGATGAAGCATATCGAATACCAATTATCCGAATTGCTGAAGCACAATACCAAAATCAACAAAATACTTATTGCTACCTATTTGGATTCGAATCACCTCTATATAAGGATTTACTCGGTGCATGTCATACAATAGATTTACCGTTTATTTTCGGAACCTATGACCATCCAAACCCGAATACAGAAGTAATGGTTGGACGTGATAATATAGAGGAACTTGAAACATTTTCGAATTTAATCATGGATACATGGATATCATTTGCCAAAAACGGAGACCCGAACCACCCAGGACTTCCCAAGTGGCCTAAGTACGAACTGAAGAACCGTGCTACAATGATACTCAAACCAAATCCAGAAATTGTCAATGCCCCAATGGACGAAGAACGCATTGCATGGGAAAATATTCTTTGAATTAAAATTTAGCCTATAAGGGAATAAGAATAGATAAAAGAATAGAAAAGATGAGAAAAACAAATCTAATGATTGGGTTATCTCTGATTGGCGGATTATGGAGTTTAATTTATGGAATCGTTCATTATATATTACATCCTCAGGCTACTGGTTGGTATTTTCCTCCACCGTACACTATACCATTGATAATAATTGGTGTGATTGCTATAGTTGGAGCAATTATTGAATTGAAAAATCAAATGCTTGGTAGTTTTGTTTGTTTAATCTCAGGAATAGCAATTTCAATTACTTTTAATATTTATATTATAGCTAGATTTGTAACTACCATATTTCCTATCATTTTTCTTATAGTTGGTGGTGGACTTGGCATTTTAGAGGCTAGAAAAGAAAATTAGAGTTGATAAAAATATAGCCTCCCTCTGTTTGAAATAATTTTTATTATTTGAAATCATAATCAATTATAAGATTATCGCTCAATTGGGGATAATTAATATTTCCATTGAAGATTTTTTTATGGGTCTTTGAATTATAATATGTTTTTTAAAGCACATACACTTTAAATTGAGATAATGGAAGAAAAGAAGACAAAAAAAAACCGAATGGCAAAGTTAATTAGAAAAGTGAGGAAAGATCCTCATTTAGCTTCATCTCAGTTGGATTTTCCATCTATTACTGAACCATTAGCTAAGTACATTTCAGAAAGCCAATTTACCACAATCCCAGATGATATACTTGAACTTGCTAAACGTCATATCTTAGATACTTTAGCTTCAATGGTGGTTAGTTCACAGTTAAAACCTTCTCGTCTTGCTCACCAATTTGCTATATTTAATGGTGGAAAAGCTGATACAGCACATTTACTTACTACAAATCAAACCACCACCTTATTGGATGCTATTTTTGCAAATTCAATAACAGCTCATGCAGCAGAAATAAATGATTTTTGCCCTTCCGCTTTCGTACAACCTGGTCCTCCAATTATATCGACTGTATTATCTATTGGGGAGACTATTGAAGCATCTGGAGAAGAAATACTTAAAGCAGTCGTAATTGGTTATGAAATTGCTTGTAGACTACCAAAAGCTTTGGGCACGATGAACCTACGTACAGCGGGATTATCATCTCATGGTGTTGGACCTACATTTGGTTCCGCAGCAGCAGCGGCATCACTTTTAAAATTGCCAAAAAGTTCAATTGGATATGTTTTAGCGTATTGTGTTCAACAAGCATCAGGTTCTTTTAATTGGCTTCGCGATGAAGAACACATCGAAAAAGCTTTCCTTTTTGCTGGAATGCCTGCAAGAAATGGAGCATCTGCAGCTTTAATGGTTCATAAAGGATTTACAGGTGTAAATGATCCTTTTAAAGGAACACCAAACTGGTTGCGAAGCTCTATATTCATTGGAAATGATTCAGATCTTGATTTGAATAGGTTAATCCATAATTTAGGAGTAGATTACGAGATGCCCTTAGTAGCCTACAAACGATATCCTGTAGGTGGTCCAGTCCAACCCAGCATTGAAGGATTAATGGAGTTAATAAAAAATATTGACCGGACATCAATCAGTAAAATTGAAATAAAGATGCCGGGAAATACAAGAATTTTCTCTGAAGCGGCAATGCCCGCATTAAATTTACCCTATTTGGCAGCTGTTATTTTAGAAGATGGTGACCTATCCTTTAACATGGCACAATCTCATGAACGTATGTCCACTGAAACAATTAGAGAAAAAATGGAGAATGTTACTTTAATCCATGATCCCAATCAAGAAAAAGAACCTCGAGTTGAATCAGCACTAGTAAAAGTGATATTAGAAAATGGCGAACATCATGAGATTTTCATCGAACACGTCCTTGGATTCCCTGAACGACCTATGAATCACCAAGATGTTGAAAATAAAGCTAAAAGTTTAATTACACCAATATTAGGTCACTCAAAAACAAATAAATTAATTGAAACAATATGGAATCTTGAAAAATTATCAAATATCAACGCAATTATTCCATTATTAATCCCACCAAATAATTAATTAACCCGATAAGCTTATTGTATATGCTCATGTATATATAGGCTCTTAATTCATCATTGTAATAATCCACTCACTTAAATTTTAGGAATGAACTAAACTTTCGTCCTTGAGCTTCAATATCACAATATTTACCTTTGGGGTTTATTTTCAAAATAGCACTTTCTATAACTTCAATAGGTATCCCTTCTTTTGGGAGAACTTCATGAAACCACTTGATAATAGATCTGTAATATCTCTCCACATCATCTCCCTTTAAATCTGGTTTAATAGTTCCTAACTTCAAATCGATTATTATCTCAATTTCAGGAGTATAATGATAAAACGGATCTATCATATATCCTTGGGAATCCCCTAATGATTCTCTAAAAACCTGATTTATAACTGATTTTAATCTATTTAATTTCATAAAAATTATTTATATAAAGTTTTTAAGATTGTTGTGTAAAAATTCTTTTAATACTACTTTTTTTCTATATTATCGTTGAAATCTGAAGAGTCTAGTTCAATAAAGGGAACAAGGGGTGTATAAGTACCAAATTCGCTAAAGTTTTCTTTAATATCATGAATTATTAATCGTAATTTTACTTTATGTGTCGTAGAAATTGCTAAAACCACATTTGGTCCGGTTTGAAGAACTAAGATATACCCGTTTTTTCCCCTAATAAATAATTGTTCAAATTTGCCCTTCGCCATTTCGATGATAGATCGTTCTGCTAATGAGAGTAGAGCAGCAGTCATCCCAGCCATCTGAATCCTATCTATACTTCGTGATAGGGCTGCTGCGATTGGAAACCCTTCAGTAGAAACAAGCATAGCAGCTTTCACTTCTGGCATGGTTTTTACGAGTTTTTTTAACTTTTCATCCAAATTTTCTACTTCCATTTTTAACGACAATAAACACCATCTATAATTTCATAATTTTAGCATATAATTACTTAATTTCTAGATTCATAATCCCATATTTATTTATTCCCATTATAACTTATTTTATAACTAATAAAGTAAAATAATAATGAAAAGCTTATCAAAGGTTCCTGATCCAGAGTATCAATCATTTTCTGTAGCTGTTTTAATCCAGTTGAAATATGGATTATTGTCATCAATAAATCTTTTAAAATGTAAAATTATACCAATAACTCCAAACAAAGAAATTGTTTTAATACGTCTTTTACTATTTTTTACTATATATAAAAAATATAACTGTAAAGATAATGGGAAGATCGTTTGGAGTAGCGTCAATAATATTAGGAATAATTAGTTTACCATATAATATGGTAATGGCAATTATGCACTATTATGATACACCGATTTTCTTTATCGTTGGTTTGATAATGCCTTTCTTAGCAATATTTCTTGGTATATTTGGCATTTTGATGGATGATTCCAAAGGAATGGCAATAGCAGGTGTGATTTTTGGAATCATTGTGTTGGTGTCAGGGTTTTCTACTCAAACTATTGTTTCTGCTTCAGTTCCCTAAAAGACCACATTTATAAAATTATTCAATTCGATATTTTATATTGTAATTAATTTTTGCTTTTTATTGTAATTGTTGGGCCAATTGAATATTTTTCAAGAGCTCTTTCATCAAGTTTTACACCAAACCCAGGTCCTTTAGGAATATTGGCTATTCCATTTTCTTGTTGAATTTTTTCCATAATCAAATCATCTTTCATCATTGCATAACCAAATAATTCCGGAGAATGACCCAGGGAATTATAATTTGCAGCAGCAAAATGTAAAAGCGCTGCGGTGCCAATACCCAGATTTTGATTATGTATGACTGTACTTAATCCTCTTAATTCAGCATAATGTAGACACTTGAGCGCTTTTGTGATTCCTCCAGGTCGTTCAGTGTTAAGACCGAGAACTCGAACAGCAGCCATCTCTACTAAATTTACAAAATCATACATGGTGAAAAATCCTTCGTGAGCCATTAAAGGAACATTTACGCGACTCTGAACATATACCATACCTAAAAAATCATTAATTTTTACTGGCTGCTCAGCAAAATCGATATTATATTGTTCGATCGCTTTAATAGCTTTCACAGCTTCATCTGGTCGATAAGCTTGATTATAATCCACTCTTAATCTAATATCTTTACCTAATAAATTTCGAAGCCCTTCAGAAATTTTAATATCATCATTAATACTTTTCCCAAGCTTATATCGGAATGATTTATATCCCCATTCTCGCAAGTTCTTCGCCATATTTATCATATTATCTACATCAGCAAGTGGTATCAAAGCTGCTAATGGAATTTTATCGGTTGTTTCACCACCAATAAGATTACAAACTGATAATCCCGATATTTTCCCCATTAAGTCATAGCAGGCAATATCTAAAAGACCTTTTGCCACATCTGTACGAGCTACATTGATATCCATCCTATAGTTGATCTTTTCAATATTAAAAGGATTTTCTCCCAATATATATTTTGATAAATAATTTTGAATTGAATCAATAATTTGAGTTGGAGATATACCCGTTTCTGGTAACCAAACATAAGATTCACCCAGACCAATATTTCCTTCATTTGTAATGAGTTTGCAAATTACAAAATCCCCTCCCAACCATTCTTCTTCTGCTCCAATAGCCATTCCCAATCCACCTTCTCCCGATTGCATAGCCTTTCTAACAGATTCCCTGAATGGAACATGAACGGGTATCAATTCAATTCTAATGATTCTTTCTTCCAACTTTTAATCACATTCTCTCCTTGATTAAGTCTTTATTTAATTTTATAATTAAAAAAATTATTTCTGATGTAAATATAATCATTAAAATCTTTTACAGAAATGTTAACTTACTTATATTTTCAATAATAATAAATTATCTCTCATTAATAAAGTTAAAATTTTGAATCCTCTGTGCAAATTAGATAATAACAGCAACCAGAAATGATTGAAATGAAAGAGAAAGAATCTAGAAAATTGGAACAAGGAAGATATGATCACATTGAAAAAACTAGTTTAACTTATTGCAGTTTTATATTGTATCAATTCATTAACAATATTTCCTTGCCATTAAGTTTATTAAGAAGAATTCCATCGCTATCTTTTGCTTCAAAATAAAATTGCCATGTTCCCTCTGAGAACTCATTACCATCAATAATACAGATGTAAGATTGAAAAATTTCACTATAGCGTTGAGAAAAAATACTTACTACATCATTTGGTAACATAATATAGCCAAATTCTTTCTCATTGTCTAAATTTTTAAATATCACTCTAGGATACCCTTCTAGTGGGGCATTTTTACTTGGATCTGAGTAAAGAACTTCAAATTTTAAGAAGATATCAGATTCTATCACATATCTTGTTTTCAATGGACTATTGAGTAATTCACTTGAATCATTTGAATAGAAGTTATAAGAATAAATAGAATGATCTGAAGCTTCGAGTATATAATCAATTAATTGTGGTTTATTGCTTGCAACAAAAGGTTTATGAAGATCTATCCCAATGATTTTTTCAGAAAATTTAAAGTTTTCATGTTCACTATAAAATAACTTCTCTGTATATAAATAATCCCTACTTCCATCATTTAGAATCCCTTCATAGAAATGAGAGAACCATCCCAGCTCAGAATCCAAATATCCTAAATCTTCAAAATTTATTGAACACTGATATTTCCATGAACCTTTATGATTTAGTTTATGTTGAATACGCTTCAATGGGAATTTTCGAATCCCAAAATTATTTGAAATACCTTTACCTACCTTTTTTACGGCTGGAATAAGACAAAGTAATATTTCCTTGAAAATTATGTGTTCACAACTCAGTTTAAAAATAAATGTATCATACTTGCAACCCGCATTAGTATACCCTCGCTCAAGATTGATTGATACTAGAGATGTGCAAAGTAGACCTGTCTCTGGAGAAGGCATTTTCGGACCAAGAATATATCCCCTTTCGGGAATAAATATTATCTTGTCGATTAACTTATTTTTTAATGTAAAATAATAATGCCATAATCCTTCTTCTTCATATAACATGCTTAAATCTATGGTATTTTGATATAATACTCCTTTTTCTGAATCATATCTAACATTTTTAATATTCTGAGGTTCTAACTCCATTTGGAATGGTTCCAATGCTTCTCCTTCTGGGTTGATTAAATGAATCTTTATTCCATAATCATTAGGAGGATTTCCATCCAAATTACGATAGTTTAATGAAAATTTATAAATTTTATCCTTAATCTTTTCATGAGAATTATTGAATAGGGTTACAATTTGACCGTCATAAATTTGGGATAAAAAAATGAAATTGTTATTAATATATCCTTTAAATTTCTTCATTTCTGCTTCCGGAATAGG
>JBHLNR010000037.1:0-24912 GCA_048941385.1 Promethearchaeota archaeon | reverse complement strand
TTACGGTCTTAATCACTTCAATCTTTCCAATTTCTTTTAGATGACTAATATGAGTCCCTCCATCCACTTGTTCATCAATATCTCCTATCTTAACAATGCGAAATTCTTTTATATTTTCAGGTAATCCTACAGCTAATCGAGCTAACTCAGGTTTTTCTAAAACTTCTTCTCTTGTCATGTATTCAACAGTTATAGGGTGATCTTGCTTAATTATTTCATTTGCTTCATCAACGTAAGCTTTTAATTTTTCAGGTGAATAGTCAGTCATCGAAAAATCCATTCTTGTTTTATCCATTTCAATCTGATTTCCTGTTATCTTAGCGTTAGCTCTATTATAAAGTATGTTTGAAATGAGGTGAGAGGCTGTATGATAACGCATAAATGTGTATCTACGGTGCCAATCAAGTTCGCATGATACTTCATCACCCTCTTTTAAACCAGGTTTATCAACTTCATGACTAATTTTTCCTGAAAATTTACCGGTATAAACAACTCTAAATTTTTCATTGTTTTTTATAATATAGCCCTCATCCCAAGGTTGACCACCTCCTTTAGGATAAAAAGCAGTATTCTCTAAAACAATGAATTTTTCGTCTTTAACACTGGTGACTTTAGTATCCCATTTTTTAAGATAGGAATCATCCATATATAATGCCATATGGAAAAATAAAATTTCTAAGTTTAAATTTTTAACTTTTAGTCATTTTCATGAATTTCTGATGGTTTAGCTCCATCAAATAATTCAAGTTTTAAGAATTTCTTTTCTTTTTTACAATTAGGACAAAAATAATATCCTGGTTCCTTTTTCCTAAAACTATAACCACATTCTTTACAAACAGAGTAAAATAAAGACATACTTTGAAAAATAATTCATAATTAATAATTAAGTTATCTCATGAAGTTCATTTGGTTTTGCACTACAAAAGGCTTCAAATTTAAAGAATTTCATTTCTATTGAACAGTTAGGACAGAAATATTTTCCTGGTTTTCTATTCTCAAATGAATACCCACATTCCTTACATACTATAGATTTCATATCATAATTACCTTGAAAAAGGTTTTAATAGGTTTTTTTTATTGATTAGAAAATATTCAAAATACATTTCAACACTTAATAAGATTTTAATAAAGAAAATAAATAAATTAAAAGTTTTGTATATTTAATTTATATCTAACTTTTGATTTAACATGCAATAAATATTTAAAATCATCAAGTAAAGCGATTCTAATGAAATCTGTGGAATGGGCAGGTACTAGATTTGAAGTAGTAAATGGATTCCTCGATTTAGGACTACTAGAAATTAAAGATATAGAAGAAATTATTGGATTAGATAAAATCAAAGGTTTAAAAAATCTGGAGCTTAGTTCTAATAATATAGATATAATAAGAGGGCTTGATGGTTTAAATGAATTAGAAATCTTAAATCTAGGAAGTAATAGCATTAGAGAAATCAAAGGGTTAGATGATCTCGAGAATCTGGAAATTCTACACCTTGTTAGTAACCAAATTAAAGAAATAAAAGGATTAGATCGATTAACCAATTTAAAGGAGTTATATCTAAGAGGTAATCAAATTGAAGAATTAAAAGGTATGGAAAACTTAACTTCTCTTAAAAGATTAGATCTTTCATGGAATAATATTTCAAGTATCCAGGGACTCGAAAATTTGAGTAATCTTGAAGTTTTATGGGTTGCAGGAAATCAACTTCAAAAAATTGGAAACTTAGAACATCAAAAGAACCTAGAAGTTTTGAATCTTGCTGGTAATCAAATATCAAATATTGAAGGATTTGATAATCTAGAGAATTTGAAGAGCCTATATATCAACAATAACAACATTCGAGAAATAAAAGGTCTTAATAATCTTAAAAACTTAGAAACTCTTTGGTTAAATTCTAACCAGATTACAGAAATTAAAGGATTAGACCATTGTTATAATTTGAAGATCTTAAATTTAAAGCAGAATCAAATAAATCACATTAAAGGGTTATATTCCTTAACCAATTTAGAAAGCTTATTTCTATCAGAAAATAATATAGGAGAAATTAAAGGACTTGAACCTTTATTAAAGTTAGAAACACTTGATTTGAGTCAAAATAGAATAATTCAAATTAGAGGTCTAGAATCTTTAACTAACTTAAAAGACTTATGGATCGCTGACAATGTAATCCCTCAAAAAATAATTGATCAATTGGGGGGTCTCGATTCAGGAGGATGTGCAAATGATCCTCTTAAATTTGTCCAATATTGTCTTGTAAACCTTTAAGTTATAGAATAAAGAAATAAACAGTGATTTTTCTTCATTTAGGGGTAACTTCAAATGCCCATTCTCCATTTTTCATGATTGGTTCAACGACTCCATCTTTTAGTACTCCGTCTATATTTATCTTTTCTGACCCGATCATAAAATCCATATGAAGAATACTAGTATTTCCCCCAACTTTCTCGAATTCTTCATCAGACATTTTATCACCATTCTTTACATTGAATTTATACGCTGTCCCCAAAGCTAAATGGATAGAAGCATTCTCATCGATAAGAGTGTTATAAAATAACAATCCTGTTTGTGAGATAGGTGAACTAATAGGAACTAAAGCAATTTCACCTAAATATCTTGCCCCTTCATCGTATTTAAGCATATGTTCTAACATTTCTTTACCTTTACTGGCATTTACTTCTATCACCTTACCTTTAGAAAACGTGAATGAAAAATTCTCAATAATAGTACCAGCTTCGTATAATGGTTTGGTACCTCTTACCTTACCTTCCGTTCTATTCTTATCAGGAGTAGTGAATATTTCATCTGTAGGCAAATTAGGAACAAATTCAATGCCATTTTGACTTGTTGAGCTACCCCCAATCCAAATATGATCTTTAACCAAACCAACTGTTAAGTCTGTTTCTGGCCCAATTATCTTCAGTGAATCATATTGCTTTTGATTTAAATATTCACATCGAGTTTTTAGATTATTTATGTGATTTTTCCAAGCAGAAACAGGATCTTTTTGTTTTATACGACATATCTCAAATATCGTGTCCCACAACTTTCTATCTCTTTCATTTGTAGGCATATCGGGGAAAATACTTTCAGCCCAACCATCAATAGGAGCAGTCACCAAACACCAATTAGATACATTTTTAACTATTAATTCCAAGAGCGGCATAAAGTTGGTGGATATAGCCTGATTTAAAGTCATAAGTAATTTAGGATCTTGACCGAAAAATAATTTAGGATCTTGTGCTGCGATTGCAAAAATCGCATCATCATTATTAGCATAATCTACTGCAGCATTAATTCGCCATATTGGGAACTCTTCAAAAGATTCTTTTGGAGCATTTTCTAGTCTAGTTAAGGTGATTTGAGGATCGTTCCACATAACTTCTACAAATTTTGCACCCATTTGATAAGCTTTTTTTACGATTTTTCGAACAAACGGAGCTAGTTCAACAGGTGTTCCTGCATTAATTGGATTGACAACACCTATCAATAATCGCTGACCTTTCTGTAAATTTAACCCAACCTTTAATATGACATCTACATATTTGTCCAAATATTGTTCAAATTCATAAGACATGATGTTCCAAATCTCAAATTTGAATATTGAACGAACTTAGGGCTTAATTTCTTTTAAATTTTCCTTATGAAAAATTTTTTTAAAAAAAAATATATTTTGTAGATGTATTAATAATATCAATTTCAAATTATTATTCCGAAGTTAATTAAATTGAGAAATATCAATCCTTTTGAAAGTGCAAAAAAGAAACTTGATATCGCAGCAGAAGTTATTAATTTAGCTCCTAACACATTGGAATATTTAAAAAAGGTAGAACGTTCTTTAATAGTTTCTATGCCTGTAATAATGGATGACGGTAGGCTTGAAATCTTTGAAGGATATAGAGTCCATCATTCAACTATGAGAGGACCTGCGAAAGGAGGTTTAAGATATTCTCCTCTTGTTACCTTAGATGAGATAAAAGCGCTTGCCTTTTTAATGACTTTTAAAACTAGTCTTTTAGGATTACCCTTAGGAGGATCAAAGGGTGGTATACAAGTAGATCCTAAAAAATTATCCCAAGATGAATTGAGAAGATTAACTAGGAGATATACATCCGAAATAATTAATATGATAGGACCTGACATTGATATTCTAGCACCAGATATGAATACAGGAGAACGGGAGATGGCCTGGATAATGGATACGTATTCGATGAATAAAGGTAGATCTATTCCTGGGGTAGTAACAGGGAAACCTATAGAGATTGGAGGAACTGTTGGACGTACGGAAGCTCCTGGAACGGGAATGTTTTATATACTTGAAAGTTTATTTGAAAGGAAAAATCTCAAGTTATCTTCCAGTAAAGTAGCTGTTCAGGGCTTCGGAAAAGTAGGAGGAGTAGTGGCTCAAATTTTAAGTGATGTAGGATGTAAAATAATCGCTGTATCCGACTCAGAAGGAGGCATTTATTCTGAAAAAGGTTTAAATATTAATAAGTTGATAAGCTGGAAACAACAAGGAAATTTTTTGAAGAACTATAAGGACAATAACATGAAGATAATTTCAAATGAAGAATTACTCAGCTCTCAATGTGATATTTTAGTACCTGCGGCAACAGAAAATCAGATTTTTAGTGGGAATGCTGATGAAATTAAATGCAAAATAATATTAGAAGGTGCTAACAGCCCAACCACTTCACAAGCGGATGCTATTTTGAATGAAAAGGGGATAACTGTAATTCCTGATATACTGGCAAATTCTGGTGGAGTTTGTGTTTCTTATTTCGAATACGTTCAAGATATTCATTCATATTTCTGGAATTTAGACAGAGTAAACAGTGAAATGAAAAGAATATTACTTAGAGCTTTTGAATATGTTCTAAATCTATCAAGTGAAAAAGAAATATCTTATCGAACTGCCGCATATGCTATTGGAGCAGAGAGATTAGCTAGAGCTCATGAATTGCGGGGGTTATTTCCATGAGATTTGTAAAAATAAGAGGTGAAAGAGAATGGAATTAAATCCATTTGAAGTGGCTAAGAAACAAATCGATATTGTAGCAGAGGAAATGGGATTGGATCCTAATATAACTCGATTCCTTAAAAGAATTGAGAGAGCTTTAATAGTTAGTATTCCCATAATTATGGATGATGGTTCACTTCAAATTTTTGAAGGTTATCGAGTTCAACACTCTACTGTGCGAGGCCCTGGAAAGGGAGGGTTAAGGTTTTCCCCAGATGTGAATCTTGATGAAGTAAAGGCGTTAGCTACATGGATGACTTGGAAATGCAGTCTTTTAAAATTACCATTAGGCGGAGCCAAGGGTGGAATATGTGTCAATCCACGAGAATTATCAAGAAATGAATTGGAAAAGCTGACGAGGAGATTTACCACTGAAATAATAAATATTATAGGTCCTGATATTGATGTACCCGCCCCAGATGTAAATACAAATGCTCAGATCATGGCTTGGATAATGGATACATACAGCATGAATAAGGGAAGAGCTATACCAGGAGTAGTCACTGGAAAACCAATAGAGATTGGAGGGTCAGTCGGGAGAAATTCAGCTACAGGAATGGGTCTTTATTTTGTAATTGATGCAATGTGTGAAAAGCTAAACACCAAATTAGAATCCCAATCTATTATTGTTCAAGGATTTGGTAATGTAGGAGGTTGGATTGCTAAATTATTATATGAGAGGGGATGTAAAATTTTAGCAGTTTCAGATATATCCGGTGGTCTTTATAGCTCAGAAGGTTTGAAAATTGAAAAACTATTAGAATGGACAAAGAAAGGAAATTATTTAAAAGATTACAAAGAAGATAATTACAATATAATTACTAATGCTGAATTATTAGCAACGAAATGTGATATTTTGATACCTGCTGCTCTCGAAAATCAGATTACTAAAGAAAATGCTAATAATATTAATTGTAAAATCATCTTAGAAGGTGCTAATGGACCTACTACTCCTGAAGCTGATCGAATTTTATTTGAAAAGGGAATACCTGTTATCCCTGATATATTAGCGAATGCAGGAGGCGTTTGTGTCTCCTATTTTGAATATGTCCAAGACATTCAATCTTATTTCTGGGATTTGGACCGAATCAATAAAGAGTTAAAGAGAATTTTAATAGAAGCTTTTGAGGATGTATATAAAATTTCTCAAGAAAGAAATATAGCACTTCGCACGGCTGCTTATATCCTTTCTGTATCAAGAATTGCAAAGGCATATGATTTAAGGGGTATTTTCCCATAATTAGGATTAATTTCAAATAATTTTCACTAATTTTTAGTAAGGCTAAATTAATATGGCTGATATTGAACCTGTAGGAATTGAATTTTTTTCATCGTTTAAGAAAGAGGCTTGTACGATTTGTGGAGATTGCTTTAATAAATGTCCTGTGCTTAATCTTTCTAAGGATGACTCGATTGCTGAAATGAAAAGATTAATAACAGGAGAAAAATCTGAAAAAGTCCTAAGTGAATGCCAAAGTTGTTTTTCATGTAATTTTTACTGTCCTGAAAATGCAAATCCTACCAGTTTAATTTTGCAGAGATGGAATGAACAGTATAAAAGTAAAGGTTTAAGAAAAAGAGGGGCTTATTATATGACACTATATCCCCACTATCCAAATTTTCGTTCTTATGTTATGGAACGTCTCCCAAAGAAAACAAAAGAACTGGTAGCTTCATGGGCATCCTTAGAACCATTAAAAAGTGATACATTAACTTATCCTGGGTGTAATATGATTACTTTTGCAGAATTGACACAAACAAGTTTCTTTAAAGATTTAGATATTAGAGGCCGTTTAGAATATTGTTGTGGTGAAACTCTGTTTCGAACAGGGTATAGAGACGAATTATTTCAAGTAACTAAAAGATTAGATAAATGGTTTAAAACACTAAATCCAAAAAAACTGTTAGTTTTGTGTACTGCTGGTACAAATGTATTTAAAAATGTTCTTCCCCATTATGGGCTTACGTATAAATTTGAAGAAGTTAAATCGTATATAGAATATCTTTGGGATGAAATAGAAAGCGGGAATATTGAATTTACAAATAAATTAAACATATCTGTGACAATACAAGATTCTTGTTATTCTAAAATGTTTGGAGATAAATATGTGGATTTACCTCGAAAGATACTTGAAACCATAGGTGTAGAAGTAAAGGAAATAGGGGCCTGTAGAGAAAATATGCGTTGTTGTGGCATAGGTGCAGGATTTTCTGTAGATTCTTCTTATCAACCATTTAAAATTAGGTCAGCTGCTTTAAGAAATTTTAAAGAATTTAGAAATACTAAAATCAAAACTGTCTGTGTATATTGTGCTGGATGTTTAGCAACATTTACAGCAAACAAAAAGCTATATTCTAGGAAATTAAGAGTCTACCACATCATTGAGTTATTACAAATGGCGATTGGAGAAGCACCTTCTCTTACGGAAAAAGTAAAGAAAAAAAGAGCAAAACATTTCTTCTGGGGAACTATATGGAAACAAGTACCAAAGATTTCTTCAAAAAAAACTTTTAAAATAGCGGAAATCCCTGAAGATCCCCCAAATTATGGAGAGGCTTGGTGAAAATGGTATCTATAAATAGAGTATCTACTTTCAAAGACGATTTATGCGACCTTTGCGGTG
Organism: Promethearchaeota archaeon; assembly: GCA_048941385.1. Taxonomy (GTDB): domain Archaea; phylum Asgardarchaeota; class Lokiarchaeia; order Sigyniarchaeales; family SOKP01; genus Loki-b32. Next base: position 17,270 of record JBHLNR010000037.1, on the reverse strand, counting down.
AATGTCTCCATCAGTGTCCAGTACTACAATTACCTTTAGATGTAGCAAGAGAGGAAATTAAAAGATTAATTGAAGGAACAAAATCAGAATTTGCACTTTCGAAATGCAATACATGTTTTTCATGCAATTTTTATTGCCCTCAAAATGCAAACCCATATCAATTAATACTTGAAAGATGGAATGATTTATATAAAAAAAGAGGGGCACCTCCATTATATAAGTTCGTGTGTCCTACAGAAACTCCTAATATTTGGCAATTACTTAATATTTTTCTATCTAAGCAAGAACGAATATGGATTAATAATTGGATGAATTATAGACCTAAGCCTGAAGATAATCTCCTAATCATTGGAAATTATACCCATTTATTTCCATTTATCATCGGAGGAAGCAAATTGTTAGAATACTTTAAACCAGTTGATTTAATAGATCATTGGGAAGGGGGTGCATATTTATATCAAGGAGGATATCTTGATCTTGTACAAAAAATTGCTAAGAAGTGTAATGCTGATTTTGAAACATGGGGCGTTTTAAATATTGCTCATACATTGGATGCAGTTCAGTATATTTTTTCAGAAGTACACCAAAAAGAGATGAAAGTTGACCATAATAGGAATTTTATTAATTTTAATGAATGGATATTAAGTAGTCTAGAAACAGGAAAAATTTTAATTCCAAATAAATTAGATATCACTGTTACTATTCATGATAATTGTTATTCAAAAGCTTCAGAAGGTAAGTACTGGGATCCTCCCCGGAAAATCTTAGAATTATGCGGTTGTGGTATTAAAGAAATGGAACATATTAGAAAAGATTCTCTTTGTTGTGGTTTTGGTGCTGGTGCTTCATGGGTAAAGAATTTTTCAATCCCATTTGACATTATCTCAGAAGGTCATAAGAAATTTAAAGAAGCTGAAGCAACTGGAGCGGATGCCTTAATTTCATATTGTGGAGGGTGTATTTACCTATTATGGGCAACTCGAGAATTAATTGGAAGTAAGGTCGACATATTTCATATAATTGAGATTGTTAGAATGGCTATGGGAGAACAATTACAATATCCCGATGTACATATAGAACGAGCATGGGATATAATTGCAATTATTACTTATCAGTTGATAATCTCGATCTTACAAAAAAATTTTTTCATCAAAAGAATCAGTTACGATAAAACTAAGAGTACTTTTATACCAAAAAGACATCTTTTACTAAGAACCATCAGGACCTTATTTAAGATTCATTTTATTAAAAAGATTTTTAGAAAACTCTTTTTATTGATGATGACGATTCTGAAAACAAGATAATTTTGAGAAAAAAAAAATTAGGATTTTTTTTCATTATGAACTTGTACCATCAACATCAATGCTACCAGTACTTACTGTTAAATCTAAAGTATATGTGTTTGATGCAGTGCTATAATCTTGTGAGTAAAATGGGTTATAATCTGTAGAAGAAAATCCTCCACTATTAGTTCTTGAATAGCTACCCGTTGACCAACTTCCAAAAAAGCTGGCACCTACATTCGCTAGATTATCTTTATAGATTAAATCAATACTTCCTGTTGATGTTTCTAAAACACCAGTGATATTAGCATTCATCTCAATGTACTGATAAATTTCTATGTCAATACTTCCTGTATCAGTTTCGACGTCCCATACACAGTTCTTATCATATTTTAAATTATAACTTTTCAAAGCAATACTCCCTGTTGAAGCTTTTGCTTTGATATCCTCACCTATAACACAGTTAGTGAAATTCAAATTTAACGATCCAGTAGACACAATAGTTGAAAAACTATAGGTAAAATTAACATCTTTAGCAATTAAATCAATACTTCCTGTACTTGTTCTCAATTCTAACTTTCCTAAGAATGTGCTATTCTCTTCAGCTTGGACTGATATAGAACCTGTTGATGTTTCTAGATCTGTCCTATTTAGAAGGATATCTTCAGGTATACTCATCTCGACCGATCCTGTGTGGGTTAATGCTGAAATATCGTATATAACATCAGTCCTTAACGTTATGGAAATGTTGATTTTCTGTACTAGAGGAAATAAAAATGAGGTGAAATGCTTTTTTTCAAGAGTGAAAGTTGTAATAGAAACACTTTCATTTACCCACGTTACTGGTTTAAAGAAATCCGAAAAGGATTTATCAGCTATAAAAGCTCCCTTTATTTCGATATCAAGATCTACTTTCACATAATAGTCCGTAGGTGTTGTATTGTAATTGATACGTATGCTTCCAATATCGCTATTAAAACTCACTTCTTCTATACCAGATGGAGGGATCTGTGGATCGTAATAATAAGTATTAGAATATTTAAATTCACCCCAAGTGACCACTATTATTATACCAAATGCTGTTCCTCCACCTACAATTACAATAGAAGTAATTAATAATGCAATTTTTAGATTTTTTCTCATAGTGCTCAATTTGCAATTTTAAAAATTATACATTAAACTATTTCTATTTTCATTAGTATTTAAATGAATCTTAGGCTGTTATTTGAGAAATACTCTAAATTGAAAAAATGATAAAAATTAATTAATAAAAGAATTATAGCTTTTCTATTACTGATTGTGCAAAATTTTTTGCCTTTTCTAAATCCTCTTCATTTGGTCTTCCTTTTAGCCATTCTTGATGTTTTTCTGCTTCCTTTCTCTTATCTTCCGGCAATCTATCTAACATAGCTTTCCGTATTGCTTCTGGAACCCCAATATTATCACCACAACAATCAAATTCGGCAATAATTTCAGAGGTTTCACCCATATTCTTTTTCACTAATTTAAAGCCATCTTGATAAGCATCTTTGCTTGCATGAGTATTAAAAAATACAAATTTCCGAGGTAATTTTGGAGCAGCAGCTACTAAATCTGCCAGAGCTTTATTGACCCTACTCGCATAAATGCCGGATCCTAAAAAGATTAAGTCATAATTATCTAAACTTGAAGGATCTACTTCTTTAATAGGTTTCAAATCTACATCTTGCCCTTTACATCCTTCATAAACACTTTTTGCAACTTTTTCTGTGTTTCCTGTTTGAGAATAGTATGCTATTAATATTTTCATTTAATTCACCAAACTAAACATAAATTACTATTAGTAGTTAGAGAAATGAGTATTTAGTTTTTTAATATTACTAATTTTCAATTTTAAGATTAAAAAATCTTAGAGCATTTTCAACGGTTTTTTCACTTACTATTTTTTGCGATACATTATGTGAATATGCTATAGCTGAAATTGAATATCTTGCATTTGCAGGCACATTAATAGGTCCTCTCTTGTAGGGATGTTGATAGTAAGAATCAGTCTCAGTCACCAAAGAATCTAAAGGCGATTTTTGAGTAACCTTACGCCATCTTTCGAAACCAAAAGCAGAGCTTGGGACTGAAAGGGTATATCCTTGATGAGGTAGCGTCATTCCGTATTCTTCAGGTCCAGAAAAACAATGCCACATAACTCTCTTAGGATCTACGTTATATTCCTTTAACACTTTAAGTATCTCTTTATTCACCCCATCTTTTTTGTTGAACCGATGCTTTGGATTATCCCTATCAAATTCATGTTCAGCAGCATTTCTAACATGTAAAACATATGGTTTATCAAAATCAATAGTTAATTCTATTATCTCTTTGAAAACCTGTAATTGCCTCTCTCTTGTTTCTAGAGTTTTAGCATGATGAAAATCTAATCCAATTTCCCCTATTGCCAGATATTTATCTTGATTATTTTGAATAAAATCCACCCATTTATTCCAGTTAACTTTATATTTCTCCCTAGGTGTATAGGTAACAGTCTGAGGTGCCCAACCACAAGTAAAGCCAAAATTTCTATGGTTTTCCTTGATAAAAGATAAGGTTTGATTTAGAGTTTGTACGTCAATAGTACTTGTGATTAAAAATTGACCACCAAGCTTAAAATAATTTGAGATCTGTTCTTGGTTAGATGGTAAACGATCATTTTTTGGGCGTGGAAATGGTAAATGACAATGAACATCAATAAACTTCAAATTATCTTCTGGTTCTGGTAAAAAATTCTTTTTTGGCATTATAACTCGAGTTTCTTATAACGATTTAGATTAAATTTAATTATTCTATAGATATAACTTTTTCTGTTAAAAGATCGGTCAATTTTTTTAAACTCCTGAAGCAAATTTTGATTCAATAAATTTGTTTAATAATCCTTTAAATAGACCCCTTTATTACTCTATTACATGATTAGTCATTTGCTTTTGAAACTTGAAGAGTTAGAGCAGAGAAAAAAGGCATTAAAACCAAAAATTGACGAGATTAATGTAGAAAGAGAAAGAGAAATCCAAAATGTTAATAAAAAATATGATCACATCATTGATGATATCAATTTTGAACTAAATCAAATCGAATTTGATATTTTTAATAAAATGATCGAATCATTTATTAACGTAGTTACTAGAGAATTAGAGGTAAAAAGAAGTAGTTCATTATATACAGTTACAGATGAATTTAAAGAATATAGAACAAATATTGCAAAACTGAAGATGTTTCCAGAAGATTTAATTAAAAAATTAGATAAAGTTATTAATGGTAATCCTATCGAAGATGTTATCTATATTCTCGATGATATTAAATCCAAGTACTTAAAAAACAAAATTTAACATTTTAAAATTAGGATTGGTTCAAATGTTACCCAGATATTACACTGATAAATATGTTTCTTGGATTTCTTGGAAGATAATGAATTCAGAAGGTAATAACTATATGGAAATTTTTGAAGAAGAAGTTGAAATTTATAATTCAAAATTACGCCTGATGTCTTGGCTCTACGATGAGTTAAGGCTACATCCTGAAATATTAAAAGATATGATCAATGAAAAAGGTCAAAAATTACCATTAAACCTCTAATCCTTATTATTAGCGGATCATAGAATAGAGTCTATAGTTCTAATGATCTTACTGATAATTTCCTTACCTCTATGAACAGATTCTTTATGAGGAATATGAATGAATAAAACAGGGTATCGATTTCGTGAAAATGAAAGAGCTAAAAAATATATATAATTACATATGTATAATCCCGCAAAATAAGATAGTCTAACATCAATATTATTCTTTAATATAGCATATATCCTTGAAATATCTAATGTAGTTTTCAACCATAAATTGAGTTTGTATTCAATAACTCCAAATTTGAAATAATTATCAATATCATTTCCAAAGGCAAAATTCAATCCAATTTTTTCCAAGTAATAGCGTTTACTTGAGTGAATTCCTGTTAGAATCACTAATCGTGGTTTGGAGGTTGATGAATTTAAAACCCTTTTGTACATTTTAATACTAAATTTCCAGCTAACAGGTATAATTTCTTTTCGAACTTCTGTCTCAAAATCAGTAATTTCAAGTGCTTGAATGATCAAACTACTAACGTTTTCTACGTAATTTCCATAAGGACCGAAACCGGTTACTATTATCAATTATGATCCCTAGGAGTTGAATAGGTAATTATTAGTAAAATAAAAAAAATAAAAGAAAAATAACGTGAGATTTCATGATGATGATAATAATTTAATCTTCTTCTGCTTCTGCAGCTTGTTTAGCCTTTTCTTTTTCTAAGGTAATTAATTGCTTTTGAAGAGCTTTAATTTCACCCTGTACTTCTTTTATTTGAGATTTTTTATCTGCGTCAATTTCTTTTAATTTCACATTAAGGGCTTTTTCTTTTTCAGTTTTTAGATTTGCAAATTCTTTATTAGCTGCTTTAGCTGATGCAATTTTTTCTTTCTTTTTTTGAGCCCATTCTTCTGCTTTCTGTATAGCCTCATCTCGCAAAGATTCTTCTTCCTCTAGCTTTGCTTTTGCTTCTTCTATTTTTGGATCAAATTCCTCTTCAATTTCTGCTTCTGCTGAAGCATCTTTTTTTGAAGCTTCCTCTTCAATTCGCGTGATTTCATCTTCTTTCGCGCTAATTTGACCTCTTATATACTCTTCAGACATTTTATTTCATTTTATTATTATTAATCGAATTAAAACATTTATTGATAATTTTCTTAATAATCCTATTCTAATAAATTATTGGCTTGTTACTGAGGGATTACGATAATTCTTAAATCGTGATATAAATAATATAAGTATAACCTAAATTACTATTCTAAGTAGGTATAAAAAATGGGAAAAACACTAACCGAAAAAATAATAGAACAACACTTAGTAGAAGGTACATTAGAAAAAGGTAGCGATATCGCAATCAAAATCGATCAAACATTAACTCAAGATGCAACAGGCACTATGGCTTATTTACAATTTGAAGCTATTGGTATTGATCGCGTACAAACAGAATTATCAGTTAGTTATGTGGATCATAACACTTTACAAACTGATTTTAAGAACCCAGATGATCACAGATATTTACAAAGCATTGCTGCTAAATATGGGCTTTATTTTTCTCGCCCAGGAAATGGTATTTGCCATCAAGTCCATTTGGAAAGGTTTGCTAGACCAGGAAAAACACTTCTAGGAAGTGACAGCCATACTCCTACAGGAGGAGGTGTTGGATCAATTGCAATCGGTGCAGGCGGTCTTGATGTTGCAGCTGCTATGGCAGGAGAAGCATTTCGTTTAAAAATGCCAAAAATTGTTAATATACATCTTACTGGCAAATTAGCTGATTTTATTTCAGCTAAAGATGTCATCCTTGAAATTTTAAGAAGAATAGGAGTTAAAGGTGCTGTTAATAAAGTTTTAGAGTATACTGGTCCGGGTATAAAAACTCTTACTGTGCCCGAAAGAGGGACAATCACCAATATGGGAACAGAAACAGGGGCAACAACATCAATTTTTCCTTCCGATGAGATTACAAAGAAATTTTTAGAAGCTCAAAATAGAGGAAACCAATGGGTATCATTAGTACCAGATGATGATGCGGAGTATGACGAAAAAATTGAGATTAATTTAAGTCATCTTGAACCACTAGTAGCTGAGCCTCATAGTCCTGGCAATGTAAAAACTGTAAGAGAGATTGAAGGAATTAAAGTTGATCAAGTCTGTATTGGGTCTTGCACAAATTCTTCTTTAAGGGATCTCAAAGCTGTCGCTGGTATCTTAAAAGGTAAGACAATTGATGAAAATACTGTCCTAACTGTCTCAGCTGGTTCACGTCAAGTAGTTGAGCATATGATTCACTCAGGGGAGATGTTAGATTTACTAAAAGCAGGAGCTAGAATCTTAGAAAATGCATGTGGTCCTTGTATTGGGATGGGACTTGCTCCGAAAAGTGATGCAGTGACATTGAGAACTTTTAATCGAAACTTTCTGGGTAGGTCAGGAACAAGAAGTGCTCAAGCATATCTTGTGAGTCCTGAAACTGCTGCTGTTTCCGCTCTCACAGGAAAGCTAACAGATCCAAGAAATTTTGGGAAGCTTCCTAAGAGTGAAATGCCAAAGAAGTTTATAGTAAATGACAACATGATAATCCCTCCTTTACCTTTTGAAAAGGCTAAAGATGTAGAAATTGTACGGGGGCCAAATATTAAACCTTTACCCGAGTTTAATCCCTTACCTGATAAGCTAGAAGGAGAAGTCTTATTGAAGGTGGAAGATGATATCACTACTGACCATATTATGCCTGCAGGAGCAAATATTCTTCCATTAAGGAGTAACATTCCGGAGATTAGCAAATTTGTATTCAATATTGTAGATGAATCATTCCATGATCGCTCCCTAGAAAAAGGAGGAGGATTTGTAGTTGGTGGAGATAACTACGGACAAGGTTCAAGCAGAGAACATGCTGCTATTGCCCCAAAATACTTGGGTCTCAAAGCAGTAGTTGTTAAATCTTTTGCTCGTATTCATCTAGCTAATCTCGTAAACTTTGGCATTGTACCCTTAACATTTGAAAATAAAGATGACTATAACAAAATTGATCAAGGAGATAATTTTGAAATCGACTTAACTACTCTTCACACTGGAAAAGTTAAGCTGAAAAATCTAAGTAAAAATATTGAAATATCCTTAACTCATTCTTTAAGCGAAACTGAAATTGAGGTTTTAAAAGCTGGAGGTAAATTACCTCATATTAAGCAAAAGCATACTCAATAAACCAATAATTTTTTTACATCTATTTTTTTATTTTAATTGAATTATATGGTAGATGATGGATATTTAACTGATCCAAAGAAAAGATTTTCTTCTAGAGTTGAAAATTACATAAAATATAGACCAAATTATCCTCAAAAAATAATTGAGTTCTTAACTGAACAAAATATATTATCAAAAAAAACTATTATAGCAGATATTGGTTCTGGAACAGGTATTTTAAGCAAAATTTTCTTAAATAATGAAAATATCGTCTATGGAGTGGAGCCTAATAATGAAATGAGGAATGCTGCAGAAAACATCTTAAATAAATATTCAAATTTCATAAGCATTAAAGGATCAGCTGAAGAAACAAATTTAAAAGAGAGTAGTATTGACTTAATTACCGTAGGACAAGCCTTTCATTGGTTCAATACAGAATTAGCCAAGAAAGAGTTTAAAAGAATTCTTAAATCAAAAGGATATCTTGCGTTGATTTGGAATAATCGAAGAAAAACAGGAATTGGTTTTTCAGGAGAATATGAAAAGTTTATCATTAATTATGGAACTGATTATAAGCAAATAAGAAAAAATGAGAAAAAAGTGGAGAATTTTTTTCCATATAGAAAAAAAGTATTTTATAATTACCAAGATCTAAATTTTGATGGTTTAATAGGGCGTTTACTTTCGGTTTCTTATCTCCCACTGGAAGGAGATAAAAATTATGAGAACATGCTTAAAGATTTGCAAATACTTTTCAAGAAACACGAGAAGAATGGGAAAATAAGAATTGAATATGATACAGAGATATATTATGGTAGATTAAATTAGAAAATGATATTATTCCACATATTTCTGTAAGGTCTCTTGAATTTGTTTAAATTTTTCAATAGAGGTTTGAATACTTCCATTTTTAAGAGAATTCAATCCTTGATCATTAAGTTTTTTGATCAATTCTTTTAGGCTTTCAAATTCTAGATCAGCTTCAATTTCTATCAAGATTTCTGAATATAATTTAACTGAATTATCTTCATTAATTGATTTAGCAAGTCCGATAAGCTCTTTACAGTTTTGAATTGCTAACTGAAGTTCCTTGCTCTCTCTCAGAGAAGAAATTCTTTTTGATATATCTTTTATTTTTATTTGAGTATTTTTATAAGTTTCTTCAGCTTTAATAACCTCCTGTTCAATTTCTTTTAATTTCTGTAGGTAGTCATTTATATCTTTATCTTGAAGCTGTTCTATTAAATAAGTTAATCTGAGTTTTAAATCTTCAAACTGAAAATTAGTAATTAACTCTGAACGTTCTTTTATTAATTTTAAAACTTCTTCAATAATTTCCTTTTTTGCCATTGAATCTAAATATTCATTTTCAAACTTTCTCCACTTTAAGTTAGTACCCTCATCTTCTAATTCAAAAAGAAGTTTTTTAGCATCATTAATAATTTGATCTATGTTTGAGAAATCTTCAGTTTTAAGAGCCTTTTTAAATTCATTCTCCAATATTGCTAGTTCAGATTTTAATTGATTCTCGAATTTCTCTCTTTTTTGAGCTTCTCTCCTTTTAAAGATTCCCTCTATTCTCGCGATTAAATCTTTTTGCTCTTTTATGAAGGATTCTAAATTCTCTGATTCTGCTAGTTCTATTATTTGATCTGCGAGAACTAATGCTTCTTTTAACAGTCCTTTCATGTAATTTTGACCCTGTATAGCTAATAGATCATCAATTTGCGAAACTACTTTTATTTTCCGTTTTTCTTCCTTTTCATTTATCGGTTCTACTTCTTCTTCCTTCATCTTATGTCACCGTCCCTTCTATTTGTTTATTATATTCCTGTATTAGATTAACAATCTGCTTATAATTTTCAATTGAATCTTTATATGATTTTAATTCTAAAGCCAAAATTCCGTTTTTACTATAATCTTCAACAGTCTGGATCAGATTTCTTGCTAGATTATAAATTTCCTCTATCTGAATCCAATTATCTTTAATTTTATCATCAACCAGTTCCACAAGAATGAGCTTTGATTTTTCAATTAAATTTCCTGAGATTGATAAGTCCATTCTTTTTAGGGAATCTTTAATCTCTTTTTCTATCTGATGAATTTCTATTCTTAATTTGTCTTGCTTTTCTTTAAATATTCTTCTTTTTTCAATTGCTTCTTCGGTCAGGAGTAAAATTTCTGAATATTTCTTTACTACTTCTGATTTATTAATTGATTTCGCAATTTTAATAATAAGCTGACAATTTTTTAAGGTATCATCTAGTAGATTGTTCTTTTGATTGGATTTTATTATTTTCTCTAATTCAGTAATCTTCGCTAGTTTTGTTTTATAAGTGTCTTCTGCAGAATTAATTTCTTTTTTAACTACATTTAATTTTTTGAGATAATCAGTTAGTTTTAAAGATTCAGCCTTTTCGACTAAATCATTTAATTTAGAGTGGAGTGTATCAAATTGAAACTCATTTTTTAATTTATTATATTCATTCAAAAAATTGTTACAAACTTCAATAAGATCAACCTTCTGCTTAGCAAATCGAAAGTCATTTTCGAAACCTTTCCATTTTTGTTTAATTTCATCATTAATAAGATTAGCAAAAAGACTTTTTCCTTTTTCCATTAAATTGAGAGCTTTTTCGATTTCAAGATTCTTCAAAGCGAGAAATAAGTCATTTTCTAACGCATTTAAGGTTTTAATTAATCGCTCTTGTTCTTTTTTCCATATTTTCTTTTCTCTTTCTAATAATTCTTTAACACTGGGTATTTGAGATAAATCATAGGTTGATTTATAATTTTCTTCAAATTCTTCTATTAATTGATGGGCTTTTAAAAACTCTTTTACTTCAATCAATTTAGAAAACTTCTTATCAATAGATAACGCTTTTTCAGTTATTTCATCAACTAGTTTCTTATCTTCGAATTTTGATTTAATTTCTTCTATTAATCTTTCATGTTCAGTTTTAACAGCATCATCTTCGATTTTCTTAGCCAAAACAATAATTTCTTCTGAAATTTTGATAGCATTGGCATAATCTTCTCTACTTATAAAGTTGTCTAATTTTTCTTTTAAAGTGTCTATTTCATTTAGAGTGGGTAACATTACTTTTTCCTGATAATCAATTATTTCGTATAGTTCCTCTTTAGATATATTCAGGTCCTTAAAGAATTCAAATGGTTCATCTCTCATTTCAAAAGTAAAATTACGAATTATACGGAAATTAGGAAATTCTTCTTTTAATAAGACTCGGATATTTGAAATGTGGTTTTTCAAAGCTTGAGTTGCATTACTTCCAATCCAGATATACATTGTTTTCTTCTGGAATACATATATAGCTAAGATGTTTACAATCGTAAATACTTCTTTTATATTTTCATACGATATCTCATCGAAAGACCCATCAATATTGAGTTTAAATATTTTTAACCCTGTGCCATTCATAAAAAACTCAACAAAGTACTTTCTAATAAAATAGTCTAAGGATATCCTTTTAAACATTTACAATTAGAAATTTATCACCTTTTTATAAAATAGAATTTTAAACATAATAAGACTGAATTAATAAATACAAGATTAAAATGCCAATAATTCCAATTGAAATAAATGGAGAAATAAAATCACCAAAAATCGATCCCTCATGTTGGATATCAGAATCTGCTTGGATTATAGGAGATATTAGTATGGGTGCAGAAAATGTTGTTTATCAGGGAGTAATAATTCGAGGTGATTTCGCTAAGATTGAAATTGGTGATAAAAATGTCTTTCAAGATGCATGTGTAATAAATACAGCTGAAGGAATTAAAACTACTATTGGAAACAACAATTTAATAGGCTTTGGTGCGATTGTTCATGGAGCAACTCTTGGTAATAATACAGTAGTAGGTATAAAATCAGTATTAATGATTAGGGTTAGTGTCGAAGATGATGCTATGGTTGGTGCTACTTCTTTTGTAGGTATGAGTAAAAAAATCCCTGCGGGACAAAAGTGGATTGGTCGTGAGTTAAAAGGAGAAAACACTCAAGGACAAATGTGGGAATTTGGACGACAACAATGGCGAAAAATGGGACTTGCTATGAAAAACCAGCCAGAAAATCCTTAAAGTTATTTTTTTTCTTCTTTTAAATAATTATTTTTTTAGGTTTACCAGAATATAGAAATAAATAGTCTGGAAATTAATATAATTCTATAAAAATATAATAATTGGAGGTTGTTCTATGAAAGAGTATAAAGTGGTAACCATTAAAGGAGGAAAGACTTTAGAAAAACTTGTTAATACTGCTCAAGAGAAATTAGATGAGATGGCTGCTGAAGGTTGGGAATTCAAATTTCTCGACAATATTCTCTGGATTTTTGAAAGAGAAAAGAAATAAAAGACAATGAAATTTAATATAAAATATCTGAAGTGATATCCCCTAATTCCTTACAATTCGTCATCTTCATTGCTTTCTGAAGGGTTCTTTGCATATATTCCATATGAATTTTGACACCATGAATGCCCGCTCCTACAGCAGCCCGAATGATATCTCGTCCAATTAGAACAGATTCAGCGCCAAGAGCAATCATTTTTAGAACATCATAACCAGTGCGGATCCCTCCATCTACGAGTATTTTAACCCTTCCTTTTAAAGCTTTAACAATGTCAGGGAGGACTTCAGCTGTTCCAGGTGTATGATCTAATACTCGTCCCCCATGGTTAGAGACCACAATAGCAGCTACACCTGCTTCTGTGGCTTTAATTGCATCATCAACACACATTACACCCTTAATAATTACTGGGAGATCCGTAGCAGAAACTAACTCTTCTATTTCTTTCTTTGATTTCTTAAAAACAGGTTCATTATTGGTAGCCATAGCATAGGAGCCACATCCATCTATATCAATACCTACAGCAATACATCTCACTTCTTCTGCTCTATTCAAAAATTTCATTATGACTCCTTGCTCTCGCGGTTTCACAATTTTTACTCCCCAACCTCCAGCTTCGGCTATAGCATTAAGACCATACGAATTTTCAAGAGAATAAGTATAAGTATCACCTCTCCAACCAACCGTTCCTGCATCTCTACAACCAAGAACTACTGAACGACAGAAATCCTGTTCTGTTATAACTTTATCTCCACCAAAACTATTGACTCCTGATACACTTGCAGCCATGATGGGCATTGTCAGTTGTTTTCCAAAGAAATTATAAGTTGTATCAGGAACAAAATCATTTTCAACCAATTTCATTTTTAATTTATACTTACGAAGAGCTAAAAAATTATTATTGAAACTAGTTCCACTTCCTATACCTCCTATACCAAGTGGTCTTCCATAACTTTGTCCTTGACATAGTTTACGCGGATCACCATCACAATCTTTATAAACTCCACATATCCCCTTTAGTTTTTCTCTTGCTAGATTTCTTACATCTTCTACAGTTTTAATTTCAGTTGTCATATTTTCACATCAAACCATTTTTTTTGGATCTAATATTTTATCAAGATCTTCATCTATTTCAATTCCCATTTCTTTAATAACATCTTTAATTGTTTTATTTTCGTCATAAGCTTTAATTGCAATTGCAGAGCATTTATCATATCCAATAATTGGAATGAGATTTGAAACTAACATAAGTAAATTATCCAATTGAGATTCTATTTGTTCCTTATTTACCTTTATATCTAGTAGACAGTGGTCAATAAAAGAATTAATTGAATTACTGATAACTTCTATAGAATCTAAAAGACTGAAAATCATCAAAGGCTTGCAAACATTTAAATCAAGAATACTTCCATATGCTTCTGAGAAGGTAATTATTGAGTCATTTCCTATAGCTTTTAAACATACTTGAATTAAAGCTTCAGACTGAGTAGGGTTAATTTTCCCCGGCATAATGGACGATCCAGGCTCATTTCTAGGCAGAATTAATTCCATAAGACCTGCTCTTGGACCACTCCCCATCCATCTAATATCATTAGCCATTTTCAATAAAGATAAAGCTAAATTTTTTAAAGAACTACTTAGGTTAGCAATTACATTATGGGAAGATATTCCTTCTGCCATGATTGGGTTATGCTCAAAGGGTAGACCAGTTATTTTTGATAAATGCTCAATAATTAATTGGGCAAAACCTTCATTTGCGTTTAATCCAGTTCCTAATGCGGTTCCACCAATAGGAATTTGATAAAGCTCCTTGCAAGCATCGTTTATTCGGTTTTGACTTATGATAATCTGTTTTTTATATACTTCAAATTCTAAAGATAAAGGAATTGGAACAGCATCTTGGAGGTGTGTTCTTCCTACTTTAATTATTTCTTTAAATTCCTCAATTTTTTTTGTTAATCCTTCAACAAGTCTTTTTAAAGCTGGGAATAATTTTTGATGTATGAGATGTAGTGCTGAAATATGCATGGTAGTGGGAATAACATCGTTCGAAGACTGACATCTATTTACATGATCATTAGGATGCACAGGAGTTTTTTTCCCCATAGGAAATCCTAAAATTTCATTAGCTCTGTTTGCTAGTACTTCATTCATATTCATATTAGTTTGAGTACCACTACCAGTTTGATATATGTCAATTGGAAATTGATTAGTATATTTGTCTTCTGTAAGTATTTCATCTGTTGCTTTAATAATTGCAGTCCCTATTTCTTGGTCAATCAAATTTAACTCCATATTTGCTAAGGTAGCAGCTTTTTTTAATTCAGCTAAAGAAGAAATAAAAGTTTTAGGGAAAGTTAGTCCACTTATCTGAAAGTTCTCAATTGCGCGTTGGGTATTGACACCCCAATATGCATTTTTAAGTACCTTGATTTCTCCCAAAACATCATTCTCGATTCGATATTTAGAAATTTGGATCAACTTTAAAATGAAATTCTTTAAGCTTATTAGAAAAGACGTAATAAAAAAAGTTTATATTAATATTAAATAAATTTGTAAGGAACTTTATAACTTAGTTAAAACTAATTAAAGGAAATCGCGAATCAAGGAATTAATTTTATCAGGTTGTTCATTTATAACCCAATGAGATCCATCTGGAATACGCTTAATCGTTAAATCTGGTATGAATTCATCAAGACCCTCTAAATTATGAACAGTAAGAGCAGTATCTTTTTCAGCCCAAATAACTAAGGTGGGAATGTTTATCATGACTCGATTAATTTCCATTCCTCTTCCTGCAAGCTCTGATATATCCTCCCCCTGTGAAACGGGACGTAGACCTCCAGCACGATAATAATTTAAACCACCAGTTAACGCCCCAGGTTGAGTCCAAGCATTTCTGTATATCTGACGGTCATCTTCATTAAATTTCATTTTAGGAGTAACTACCACGTTAAATAAATTTTGATAATCATTTGCAGACAGAAAATCTTCAGCGTTGTTTGATCGAAAAAATAGGATGTATTGACTAGATGATTGTTGATCTTTATTTTTAGAAATTAACCTGGCAAAAACGTTTGGATGAGGAGCATTTATTATGATTAACTTCTCTACTAAATTAGGGTGCTGATTTGCAAGAGGGTACGCAACAACACCCCCCCAGTCGTGTCCTACTAAGATAAATTTTTTTCTACCAAAGTGATCTTCTACTAAAGCCCTGAGATCTTCTACCATATGATGGGGTTGATATTGTTCCAATTCTTCAGGTTTAGAGGAAAGATTATAGCCCCTCATATCGGGAGCTATTGCTAAATAATCTTTTGAAAATTCCAAGAGTTGATCCCTCCACATATACCAAAATTGCGGAAACCCATGCAAGAAAATAATTAATTTTCCATCTTCCGGACCAGCTTTAATATAGTGAAGTTTAATATTGTTAACTTCAGCAAATTCACTTTTAAATTGGGGAAATTTTCTTCTAATAATCTCTTCTGACATTGCAATTATCTCTACTAATTACATATTTAAAAATTATAGAATGAGATAATTATGTTGTTTATAAAAACTTATAGATTATATCCCTAAGTTTTATTTTATATCAAATTCGAAAATTATTTTAAGAAAATTGCTCTTTAATGAGATAATATGGATTTAAAGATTGACTCAAAAATTGAATTAAACAATAAAGTCGAGATCCCTCTTTTAGGCTTAGGTACTTGGGAAATTCCTGATGGAAATTCGGTATTAAAAGCTATCATTAGGGCTATAAAAGCGGGTTACCGGCATTTTGATACCGCAGCAATATATGGTAATGAAAAGGGTGTAGGGCAAGGGATAAAAAAGGCAATACAGGAATATAATTTAGAACGAGAAGAAATCTTTGTAACAACTAAACTTTGGATAACATCATTTCAATATGATAATGCATTGAAAGCTTTTGAAAGAAGTTTAAAGAATTTAGATTTAAATTATGTTGATCTTTATTTATTACATTGGCCAAATCCATCATATCGAAAAGAAGCATGGAAGGCTTTAGAGAAGATTTATAAAGATGGAAAATCACGGTCAATTGGAGTAAGCAATTATTATCAACATCATCTTAAAGAATTATTTGAATACGCTGACGTTATTCCCGCTGTAAATCAAGTGGAATTTACCCCTTATCTATATTTGAAAGATTTAAAAGATTATTGTGAAAAAAATGAAATCAAACTAGAAGCATATAGTCCACTAACTCGTGGAAGAAGACTTAATGATAAAAAGCTCAAAGAAATTGCTCAAAAATATAATAAAACTCCGGCTCAAATATTAATTCGATGGGGTTTGCAACATAATATTATTGAAATCCCTAAATCATCAAATGAATTCCATATAATTGAAAATTCGCAAGTCTTTGATTTTGAAATATCAAGGGAAGATATTGCGCTTCTTAACTCTTTTGATGAAAAGTTATATGTGGGTGGATGGAATCCTACATTAGATCGATGGGAGTAGGAAAAATTGAATTAATTTTATACGAATTTTAAGAAAATAAAAAATAAATTAGAAATATAAATTATTGAAAATAACCCGAAGCAGTTTTTAACGCTTCTTCAGCTTCTTTGACTATTCTTTCTATGATATCCGAAACCTTTTCAATTTTATTTATGATTCCAATACTCTGCCCGATTAAAACTCCACCATTCTCCATATCCCCTTGGTAAGCTGCAAAAGCTGCCTTTGAATCTTTTCTTAATTCTTCAGCGAGTTCTTCTTTTGAAATTACGGCACGGTGATCTGCTAAGGCTTTTTCCTCTGCTATTTTTTCCTCTTTAGTTTTTACTAATCCTTTTGATAAGGCAAATTTATTTCTCCA